>JBFEYG010000137.1:0-6854 GCA_041562275.1 Sulfurimonadaceae bacterium
CAGCTGCATCCGGAAACAGTGGTCCTTGACTTTTGCGATGAGGTCTTAGGCTGTAAAGATGAGGTGAAGACTGTTTTGATAGGATGTGAAGGCGGTTTTTCGGAAGATGAACGACAAAAAGTAGAGAAACTTAAACGTTTTAGACTTGACACGCCGATGATCTTGCGGTCTGAATCAGCGGCAATGGCGATTGCTTCGAAGGTTTTGATATAAAATATCTGCAGGAGACAGACGGCACTAAGCGTTTGTGTCAAGGATAAGGTAGAAGCAGTGTATTCTATGGGCTGGGAATAAAACCCAAGATGTGTTAAAACAGCAATAATATTCAGAGGATAGTAAGTAAAAGAGATGATGTTCATGGTCGGAGCGACCGGACTTGAACCGGCGACCTCTACCACCCCAAGGTAGCACGCTACCAGACTGCGCTACGCCCCGATGTAAAAAGCAGCGTGAAAGATTACAACCGGGATCATTAATATTCCCTAAAAAAACTTCTAAATCAGGCTTTAACATAGCTTGTCGAAAATAGCTGACACTGCGCACGGGTCTGCTCGATCCAGAATGTTTTATTGAAACCGAAAATTTATCATCCCCCGGCCTAAGCAGACGCTTGTAAGTCTTTAAAAGTGCTTCAAATGCTCTATTATGTAAAAATAAGATAAAACTGGATATAATTCCACCATAATAAATCCGCACCCGTACGGATTTTAAAAAAATATACCGTGATTACGTACATAGCGTGACACATAAGGAAATCCGATGAAAAAAGATATTCATCCTAATCTAGTTGAATGTAAAGTAAGTTGTGCTTGTGGAAACGCTTTCGTGACTACAAGTGTAAAAGATGAGATCCGTGTTGAGATCTGTAATGAATGTCACCCATTCTTCACAGGTTCTGAGCGTATGGTTGATACGGCCGGACGTATCGACAAGTTCAAGAAACGTTACAATATCGACTAATTCTACCCCTTTTGACAGCATTTTGCTGTCATCTGTCTCTTTCTTTCAAAATAACCGTTAAGATTTAAAATGCTGACCTTAGTTCCAACACCGATCGGAAATATTGCTGACATCTCTCTAAGAGCCATGGATGCCTTACGTGATGCTGATATTTTGCTCTGCGAAGACACCAGAGTAACTAAGAAACTTTTACATATCCTTCATGAACGCTATAGTCTGGAAAGAAAAGAGCAGGAATTCATCTCTTTACATTCGCATAATGAACAGGATTTTATTGAAAAAACGACTCCCTCTTTTTTTCAATCAAATGTTGTGTATGTCTCGGATGCCGGTATGCCGGGTATCTCAGATCCGGGACAGCTTCTGGTAAGGTACTGTCAGGAAAATGCTATAGACTATGATGTCCTGCCTGGAGCGAATGCATTGTTGACCGCTTTTGTGGCAAGCGGTTTTGTCAATACACAGATGCTTTTTTTTGGATTTTTACCACATAAAGGCAAAGAGCGAGCGCAAGGACTTCAGGGTGCCTTGCATAATGGATTTACAACGGTTCTTTATGAAGCACCTCACCGTCTGGAAAAACTTTTGAAAGAGCTTTCGGAAGAGGTGCCTGAACGCAGGGTGTTCTGTGCCAAAGAGTTGAGTAAAAAGTATCAAAAATATATACATGGAACAGCAGCTGAAATCCTGAGTGAGCTTTCAGGTTCAGCTATCAAAGGAGAGTGGGTCGTTGTAATTGAAGCAGGGACGGCACGACAAACCAGTTTGAGTGAGAACGATGTACTGGAACTTGATATTCCTAAAAAGTCGGCTGCAAAACTCATCTCGAAAATTACAGGTGAGAATACGAAGAGCTGTTACCAACGTCTTCTTGACACTAAGTAATATTAATAAACAACTAAAAACATAGTTCTTGTCTTTTCTATTAAAAAACTGCACATTCTGTAACATCAGCATATAAATCTCATCTCTTTTTTTTTCGTTTACTCAATCTTTACGATATTGCCATATACTTAAGAGATTTTTAGATAAACTCCATCTATGATTATTTATGGAAAACAACCAGTATATTACCTGATAGAAAAGCACCCGAAAAAAGTCAAGACACTTTTTGTCTCAAAAGAGCTCGATAAAAAAGAGTACTCACGTCTGATGCGTATGGACTTCGAGTTAAAAAGAATTCCTGAAAACGCTGCTCAGTCTATGAGCAAAACAGGCAATCACCAAGGCTATTTAGCCGAGGTGGATGAACTTGATCTGTATGAGCTTAAAGAGTTGAACGAGGCGAAATTCGTCCTTGTCTTGGCTGGGATAACGGATGTTGGGAACATGGGTGCTATCATTCGTTCGGCTTACGCTTTGGGAGTGGACGCGGTGATAATAAGCGGCATAAAACAATTTTCGGCTGAGAACATCATCCGAAGCAGTACCGGTGCAGCTTATGACATGCCTTTGGTCCATGTACACAATCTGTATGATGTAATGAACGAGCTTAAGCTTGAGGGATTTACTTTGTACGGAGCAGCTATGGATGGTAAGGATATTCGTGATGTCAAGTGCGATGAGAAAAAAGCTTTGATCATGGGAAGTGAGTCTGAAGGTATTCCCGGGCGGGCTTTGAAAAAACTGGATATGGCGGTTTCGATTAAGATGGAACATGGATTTGATTCTCTTAATGTTAGCGTAGCCAGTGCGATTTTAATGGATAGAATGAGATAAACACAAAAGGTATAAGATGGGCTTAGAAAAACTTCGTGAAATAGGTGCGCATAAGATTTTTGAACAAACTCACATTGCTAGAAAATTTGTAGAAGATATCCTAAAGGGTAACTTTTCTACGATGAACAGAGTCCAGTTTGCAGGATTCATTTCTATCTTGGAACGTGAGTACAATGTTGATCTACACGAACTGACCGAAGAATATAATGCACATTTTAATTTAGACAGCTCCAAAGATAAAGAGCCTTTTGTCGTGAGTATACAAGAAAACAGTGAAAAGACAAAAAACACCAAGATGTACGTAGCAGCAGGCCTGGTCCTTGCCGGAGTCGCTTTGGCATTTTACAGCTTTTTAGGTTCCTCTGAGAGTGAAAAAATATCGGTTCAAGCACCCGTCGAAGTCGCAATACCTGAAAACGAAGAACTTAACAATACGACGATAGAAGAAGCAAGGTCACATCTTGGTCAGCTTGATCAGAAGGCAGATGTGTCTACAGAGGAAGCTCCGGTAGAAGTGACAGTTGAACCTGTGCATTTAGGGAAGTTTGAGATTATTCCGCGCAGTAATCTGTGGATAGGTATCATTGATCTGGATACATTCAAGCGTACGCAAAGACTCGGATCTGAACCTTTTGAGTTGGCATCGGACAAAGAGTGGCTTTTAGTCATGGGACATGGTTATGTCAATTTTTCTGTCAACGGAGAAGAACAGAGCTTTAAAGAAGAAAAGAAAGTCTGGTTCTCATACGAGAACGGTGTCTTAAGACAATTAAGCCGAAGCGAGTTCAAAGAGAAAAACAGAGGTAAAGCTTGGTAAAAACATTCTGTCTTCTCTTTTTTCTGAGTTTTTTACCCCTCTGCGCTGAAACATTTACCCTGGAGTCTCATCCATACGAAGAAGCCGCAGAACAAAAAGACCTCCTTCAAGAGAAGATCAAAGCGCTTATCGGTCAAAATGCTTATGCACGACATATAAAGTTTATTAAAATAATCTTTTCAAATGAAGAGAACTATTATATGAATGAGCGTGTGGATGTGGCAAAAGTGATCCAGACGCTCAAAGAAAACGGTCTGCTCGATCTTTTTTTTAAAAAACCGCAAGAGATGCATCTTACTTTTCAGTCCAGCGGATATCCCCTTTTCTTTGTAAAGATTATGAGTGATACCCTGCAGTCAATGGGCTATTATCGTTTTATAACAGACAGAGTGAAGCAGGATGAAAGCGGATTTTTTTGGACGATCCGTCTGACAAGTGAGTACGCTATTGATCCTGTTTTGCTCAAAGATGCCTTGCAAAGACGGGGATGTGATATCGTCGATATCGATCGCAATTCTCAGATAAACTGGTCATATCACATCGATATGAAAGAGGCTTATCTGATGCTAGAAGAGTTGGCCCCCTATCAGGAAAGAGTACTTAAAAAGTCACTGTATGAGCATTGGATCAATGTTAAATCAGCAAAATCACTTACTATATGGAGTTTAAAAGGAAATAATTGGTATCCTTACGTCTCAATTTATGACAAAGAGCTTCATCTATTAAAAGTCTATAAACGCGATCGAAAAACGAAGAAGATCAAGCTAGAGTTACCCGAAGATACGGCTTATGTCAAAATAGCTGATTTATACAGTTTGAAAAATATCAAAGAGGGACTACGCATTCAGGCACAAGGCACGAAGTAGTCCCAAGAAGGTGAAAAAGATGTTCGACGAGATACAGTTTGGTCGTATAGATCGACTGCCAAAATATGTGTTTGCAGAAGTGAATGAGTTAAAGATGCAAGAGCGCCGGGCCGGTGCCGATGTAATCGATTTTTCGATGGGGAACCCTGATGGCGATACCCCTGAACATATAAGAGAAAAGCTTGTCGAGTCTGCCCAAAAGACAAAAACGCATGGATATGCAGCATCAAAGGGTATCCCAAAACTTCTTGTTGCTATCTCCGATTGGTATAAACGCCGTTTTGACGCTGACTTAGACCCAAATACGGAATGTGTAACGGTCATAGGGTCAAAAGAAGGTTATGCCCATTTAGCGTATGCGATTACAAATCCGGGCGATGTTGCTGTCGTTCCTGACCCTACGTACCCGATTCATGAGTACTCTTTTATATTGGCAGGCGGTTCTGTTGTCAAGTTTGGTATTGAGTATGACGAAGATTATAAACTAGATGAAGATCAGTTTTTTACGGATCTTGAGAGAGTCTTCAGAGAGACCTCTCCTAAGCCAAAATATGTCCTGGTGAACTTTCCGCATAACCCGACAACGGTAACGGTTACCCAGGAATTTTACGTAAGACTCGTCGCTATGGCAAAAGAGAAAAGGTTTTACGTCATCTCTGATATTGCTTATGGCGATATAACCTTTGATGGTTACAAAACACCTTCGATCTTGTCTGTTCCCGGAGCAAAAGACGTGGCTGTTGAGTCTTTCACACTTTCTAAGTCATACAATATGGCGGGATGGCGTGTCGGTTTCTTCGTAGGAAACAAAAAACTTATCGGTGCACTTCAAAAGATAAAGTCTTGGCTGGACTATGGGATGTTTACACCGATACAAGTTGCTGCTACTGTGGCGCTTAACGGTGATCAGACTTGCGTGCAAGAGATCACAGATAAATATAATCACAGACAAGAAATTTTGATTGATGCATTTACTAAAGCCGGTTGGCCTATGCGTAAAAACCAAGCATCAATGTTTGTTTGGGCAAAGATTCCAGAATGTGTAGCTCACCTGGGTTCTTTGGAGTTCTCAAAGCGTCTTCTGGTGGAAGCCGGTGTCGCGGTTGCTCCAGGTGTTGGTTTTGGTCCTGATGGTGAAGGCTATGTCCGTATCGCCTTGATCGAAAATGATAACCGCATCCGTCAGGCAGCAAGAAACATCAAGGAGTTTTTAAAGCAGTTTAATTGTGAAATTCCAAAGGATAGTGATGCTTAAAGTCGGTGTTATCGGTGTTGGAACAGTCGGGACTTCTGTTGTTAAGATCTTAAAAAAGAACGCAGATATCATCTCGGCTCGCTCGGGCTGTGCAATCTCTGTAAAAAGCGGTGTCGTGCATGATCTCAGCAAAGACCGTGATGTCGATATAGCGCTTTCGACGGATCCGATGGATATCATCAATGATCCGGAGATCGATGTCGTGGTAGAACTTATGGGTGGGGTAGAAGGTCCTTTTGAGGTTGTTAAAGCTGCTCTTGCCAAGGGAAAAGCCGTTGTGACAGCGAACAAAGCACTTTTGGCGTATCACAGATATGAGCTCCAAGAACTTGCCGGCGAGATCCCTTTTGAGTTTGAAGCTTCTGTTGCAGGTGGTATTCCTATCATCAATGCATTGCGTGACGGACTTTCAGCAAACCATATCGAGTCGATCAAAGGTATCATGAACGGTACCTGTAACTATATGCTGACGAAGATGATGAAAGAGGGTGTTGATTTTCAGCCTATCTTGGATGAAGCGCAGGCCCTGGGGTACGCAGAAGCAGACCCGACTTTTGATATCGGCGGTTTTGATGCAGCGCACAAACTCCTTATCCTGGCCTCTATCGCCTATGGTATCGATGCCAAGCCTGAAGATATCCTGATCGAAGGAATTGAGAACATCACGCAGGATGATATCTCATTTGCAAAAGAGTTCGGATATGTCATCAAGCTTTTAACGATCGCTAAAAAGACAGGCAATGAGGTAGAACTGCGCACCCATGCCGCTCTGGTCAATACGGATGAGATGATCGCCAAGATCGACGGTGTTATGAACGGGGTTTCGGTGATCGGCGATATGGTAGGTGAGACCCTCTATTACGGCCCGGGTGCCGGCGGGGATGCTACTGCATCTGCTGTTGTTGCAAACATCATCGATATTGCTCGTTCGGGTAAACATTCTCCTATGCTTGGGTTTGACAGACCTTTGGAAAAAGGATTGAAGCTTAAGTCCAAGGATGAGATCGTCTCTAAATATTACTTGCGAATGGGTGTCGAGGACAAGCCGGGCGTCTTGTCTGCGGTGACAAAGATGTTTGCAGACCATAATATCTCTATTGAGACGATGATTCAGCGCCCTGGCTCCGATGGAAGCGCAAATCTTCTTTTTGCTACACATGAAGCGGTTGAAAAAAATATTCAGACTATCATACAAGAACTTGCCGCTGCTTCTTTTGTCAAATCAATGCCATCAATG
>JBFEYG010000138.1:0-6843 GCA_041562275.1 Sulfurimonadaceae bacterium
ATCGAGCTTGTCAGCGTCATCGAAGTCGAAGTTTCCGAAGAGACTGCACGAGACAGAGTCCTTGGCCGTTCGCGCGGAGCGGATGACAACCACGAGGTCTTCAACAACCGCATGAAGGTCTATATGGACCCGCTTGCTGACATTCAAGCCTTCTACGGACAAAAAGGTCTGCTTACCAAGATAAGTGGAGAAGCATCCATCGAAGAAGTCGTTTCCGAGATGGAGACCTTTATAAAATCCAAAATATAGGGAAATATTTGACTATATAATATTCTATATAGTAAATTCCCCTGCCTGTCTCTCCTTCTAAAATTACGTTAAAATACCCTACTTAACCAGAAAGACACAACATGAAAATCGAACTCTACAAATCAGCACTCTGTCCGCGCTGCGCCTATGCTGCAAAAATATTAAAGAGACTTCAGAGTGAGCTTGATGATATAGAAGTACTTACCTATGATATCGCGACCGATTTTTCTGCCTTCAAAGATAAAGGCATAAAGATGATACCAAGCATAATCTGCGGCGAAAACAAGAAATCATGGATACTTCCCAAAGAAGCAGAGATCAGAGACTTCATCCTGGAAAACCGATAGTGTCATATTTTGTCTATATCCTTGAGTGTTCTGATCAGACCCTCTACACAGGGATCACCACAGATGTAGATAAACGTCTTGAAGAACACAACAGTTCGGAAAAAGGCGCTAAATACACCAAAGCACGTCGTCCCGTCAGACTGGTCTACTCTGAGAGTTCTCCCGACAGAAGTACCGCGAGCAAACGTGAATACGCCATAAAGAAGCTCTCGCGCAGTGAAAAACTGGCACTTATTGGCGGCTGAGAAATATTATGTTATAATTCCGGCCTAATAAACATTAGAGAAAGAAGGTGAATGCAATGCCAGGTGTTATCTTAAAATCTGACGATAACTTTGAAGCTGCATATCGTCGTTTCAAGAAGCAAACAGATAGAAATCTGATTGTTACTGAAGCACGTGCTAGACGTTTCCACGAAACAGAGACTGAAAAGCGCAAGAAAGAGAAGATTAGTACTCGTAAGAAAATTCTTAAACGTCTTTTCATGATGAGACGCTACGAATCTCGTCTGTAATCTCAAAGAGATCACAGTTTTCTTCAAGCCTTGGGTCAAAGACTCAAGAGCTTGAAGGTTTTCACTTCCACTCCTACTTCAAACAAGCATTTTGCATAAAATATCAGAGCAAAGATATACTTCAACTATTCGCGTCTGGTGAAAAGTAGTTTTCTGTACTTCTTCGAATAAGATATGTCAAACATAAAATCTGCTCTTCCTGCTTGACTCTGTTCACATGAAAAACTTCCCGTAGACAACAGATATCCTTTGGTGTCATTTAGAGGGTTAAGTTGAGAGATGAAATATAAATTCAAGGGGATCTTTTCATTCTTCGTATAACGATTAGAAATAAAAGCCTTACCTTTATAATATTCACATACCCCGCCCAGTTGAACAAGAGATGAATAAGACCATAGACCAATATTCTGTGTGCCCAGGTCCAAGTCCTCAATATTAAAATAATCTATATACCACTGTAAAGCATACCCTTGCAGTTGTTCTTTTTCATGGGTGATCAAAAAATATTTACTGCGTGATTTTCTTTTGATCTCAAAGTTATCATTTGTATCAAAACATTTCATCCAGCCTTCGTAGCTATAATCTTTGTATTTTTTATAATCGTTTTCAATGCTAGATAGCTCAAAATCAATGGAATCATATTCCATTGCCATAGAAGCAGTGAACTGTTTACCAAATTTCACACTCCCCTTTATCTCTTCGCAATAATCCATAAGATCATTAAGAACCGATAGTCTTCCCATATTGCTTTCATTTCGTATCTTATAAAGGGTCTGCAAAGAAGTCTCTGCAATGATAACAAAGTCATTTTGATCCACAATATAATCTTTCACATTACGAATCTTGTTAGGTTTGACTCCATATTGATACCCGTGCGTTGTGCTTGTCTTGATTTTTTCGGCACCTTCTTGACCCATTCGTATAAGGGTGCATCCTGAAAACATGAAAAACACAAGTAATAAAAACTGGATTTGTATTGTTTTAAAAATCATATGAGATATTAGCATAAGATATTGAATACAAAAAACACAAATGCTAAAAATTAAAATTGGGGATAGGTCATAATAGCGACTGGGTTTTAATCTGCCAGTCTCACTTTTATCCACTCACGTATCTCATTTAACTCGCTCATATCAACCGTATGGACCTTATGGTAGGCTCTGAAATCTATCTTGAAACCGCCTTTTTGAAGTATCTCGACCTGCGCTTTGCTCTGCGCAAAAGGGAGTACATCGTCTTCGTATCCATGAGTACAGAACCAGTTGCCTTTGTTGACCTTCGGATTCATCTCTTCCAAGATCTTCTGCGCGTTGTAAATATAACCGCTTACACCGATATATCCTGCAAGTTCATGCTCATAGCGCGCACCGAATTCAAAGGTGAGCAAAGAGCCCTGAGAAAAACCGAAGAGAATGGTCTGCGAAGGTTTGTACTTATCTTCAAAGAGCATATCAAGGACTTCCGTCAAGACGTTTTTGGAATACTCTATACCCGGAAGCTGGTTTGGCGGAAGGTCATACCATGAGAAGCCCGTATAGTATTCAAAGGGAGCGTTAAGAAGCAGGTAGTTAACATCATCAAATCCAAGTTCAGCAGGGAAAAAACGAAAGCCGTCAGCAGAGTCCCCTCTTCCGTGCAGAACAATAATGAGCTTAGAAGATGGCTTCTTTGAAGGGATAAGTAACGAGTCAAGAGGTAATGTTTCATGCATGATCAAAAAGCCTGTTGGTAATATTGTCACTATTTAAAGATAGTTGTTCGACAGAATAAGGCCCAAGAGCACCAAGGCGCAAGGGCTCTTTGCCGAAAAGAACTCAGCATCAGCGTAGCCAGAAGGCTTTACTCCGGTGCCGTACTACAAGGTAAGAGGACTAGTCATCATCACCTAATGCTTGTATCTCTGCTAATATCTCTCGGCATTCAGCAAGATTCTCGGCGCATTCATCCTCATCCATCTCACCTGTCTCTGCTTCAAAAGCCATCTCTTTGAACTCTTTTCGCATTGCCTGAGCTTCTTTGAACTCAGCCTTCTCTTCATCGCTTGCATCTTTATTTTTTGCGATCTCTTCGCACATATCATCGATGATGCTCTCGATCTCTGGGATGATCTCTTCGTTTAATATCTTGATCAGTTGTTCGGCATTTGTCATATTTGTCCTTTTAGTTGCGCAATTATATCCAATTACAGTCCCGGAATGCGTGGAATATATCCGAGTTTCGAGAGACGGCAGTACTGCCCCCATCCCCGTTTAAGCCAATGGCCAAAATACGGCATAGGGATCATAAAGGCTTTTTTATCATCTCTAAAGACGAAACCTGCCCCTTTGCCGTCATCCATGACACAAAGGATGTTAAGATGCTTCTGATAGCCTTTACGCTCGGACAGGCCCTTCTCTTTTGCACGTATGTTAAAAGCTGTATTCTTTGCCATAACTTCGGCAACATGTCCCTGCTTGGCACGCCAGTCAGGGCCTTGCAAAGCTGAACAGTCGCCAACTGCGTATACATTTTCAAGACCTTCCACTTCACAGTAATCATTTATACGTACAAAACCCGCTTCATTAAGAGGAAGATCGGAGGCCTTTATGACGGCATGTCCGTCGCCGGCTGGGATAAACATCGTAAAATCACTCTCTATCTTGCTCTCATCCTCAAGAATGATCCCGTCTTCTTCAAAGGCTTTGATCTTCTTGCCAAAATGCTTTGCGACTCCGGCTCTTTTGAACATCTTGTCCATCATCGCCAATGATTTTTCGCCAAGCCGAGCGCCCGGTTTTTCCATCGGTGCAAACATGATAAGCTCAAACTTGTCACGGATGCCTTTTTTTCTCAGCATCGTATCGACGTTGAACAGCAATTCAAACCCAGGTCCCCCGCGTACTGCACTTGTGTCTTTCGGATTGCCGCCAAACCCGAAGGCGATCTTGCCGCCACCCTTAAGTACTAAGGCATCCAAGGCATTGCGTATCGCCACAGACTGCTCAGGTGCACCGCAGATAGAGAGAGTGTTCTGCAAGCCTTGGTGCTTCATCTTTCCTGCACCCATAGCGACGATTAGGTAGTCATAAGCATCAAGTATCGTTCCGCTTACCAGGGTCACTCTCTTTGACTGCGCTTCTATCTTAGAGACGCCGTCTACAATCAAGTTAAAACCGTGTTTTTTTTCCAGCTTGCGAAGATCGATACAGACATCCTCGAAGACAGCTTTGTGAGTAGCCACCCAGATCGATGTCGGATAGATATAAAAGTATTCCCTGTCACTGACCAAAGTGACTTCATATCCCTCTTTGCGTAGATGAATAGCGCTGTCTATACCTGCAAACCCGCCCCCGAGTATCAAAACTTTTTTCACGATTTTCCTTGAAATTTATAAAAATTATTCTATTTAAAAATAGTACTGTCTTTAGATCACAAGATCAAGAGATCACGGACTTATGTCTGGCTTTTTATGTCAATGCAGAGATTTAAAAACGCGTCGCCGTATCGATCATATTTCACTTCACCTATACCATGCATTGACAGCATCTCCTCTTTGCTCTGAGGAAGTGCGTTGGCCATCTCTTTGAGTGTCTTATCACCAAAGACGATATAAGCAGGTTTACCCTCCTCTTTTGCGATCTGCGCACGTAAACCACGCAGAGCATCAAAAGCATCTCTGTTCAGGTCAATATCATCGTGATGCGAGACATACTCTTTTTTGGCTTTTACATTGAGTCTTTCGGCTTTGATCTCGACCGTAAGCTCTTTTTTTAAGATCTGCATACCGACAGTATCAATCATCAATGCTCGAAACTCACCCCGCTTCAAGGCACCGATCTCCATCAACCGTTCAAGAATACGTTCCCAATAGGCTTTTGAATGCCCTTGTCCAATGCCGTAAACCGAAAGTGTGTCATGCCCGTTTTCCAAGATCTTCTCAACTGAACTTCCGCGCAACACATCGATGACATAGCTCTGACCAAAACGTTGTCCTGTCCGGTAGACGCTCGAGAGGATCTTCTGTGCATCGATGCTTATGTCCGTCTTTTCTCCCTGAGGAACCGTACAGCTGTCACATTTCGTCCCACACTCAGAAAGTTCATCCTCAAAATAGTTGGCGATATACTGATGGCGGCACTCCTCGGCACTCGCATAGCGCGCGATCATCTCAAGTTTATTAAAGGCGTTTTCTTTGTAAGCAGATGCATCAAGCTGTTCTATAAACTCACGCTGCATCATCATGTCGGAGCCGCTGTACAGGAGCAAGACTTCCGAATCCAACCCGTCACGTCCTGCACGCCCTATCTCCTGATAGTAGTTCTCTATGGTCTTGGGAAGACTCATATGGACGACAAAACGAATATTACTCTTGTCTATACCCATACCAAAAGCTATCGTTGCCACAACGACCTGCGTCTCATCATGCACAAAAGACTTGAAGGTCTCTTCTTTGACTTCATTACTCAATCCAGCATGAAAGGCCTTCGCCTTTACCCCCTGTTTTTGAAGATACTCGGCCAGAGACTCTGTCTGTTTTCGTGAAAAAGCGTAGACGATACCGCTCTCGTCCTTGAAGTTTTTCAAAAACTCCATAAGCTGCGACTTGCCGTCTTTTATACGCGGTTCTACACTGATATGAAGGTTTTCTCTGAATATCTTTCCCCGTATCTCTACAGGTGCGTTCAGGCGTAAAGCCGATGTGATATCATTTTGGACTTTTGGCGTCGCAGTGGCCGTAAAAGCAGCAATACCGATCGAAGGAAAGTTTTCCCGAAGAAGATGGAGTTTGCGATAGTCTTCTCTGAACTCATGTCCCCATTCACTCACACAGTGGGCTTCATCGATGACAAAGAAGTTAATCTTGATCTGTTTGAGTAAGGATAAGAACTGTGGTGATGAGAACCGTTCCGGTGCGATATACAGAAGCTTCAGCTCGCCGTTTAACAAAGCGTAGCGCACCAAGTCTATCTCTTCTCCTGACTGCATGGAAGAGATCATCTCTGCCTTGACACCGTTTGCTTTCAGCGCCATGACCTGATCATGCATCAATGCTAGCAATGGAGAAACAACAACCGTTACCCCCGGCATCATCAACGAAGGCAATTGATAACACAGTGACTTGCCACCGCCGGTAGGAAGGATCAGAAGCAGATCTTTTTGATGCAAGATGGCATCGACCGCTTCTTCTTGGAAAGAACGGAACTTAACATGTCCGAAGACAGACTTTAGTATCTCATATTTTTGTATCAAAAGGCTATTATCCGTTTATATTTTTTAATATTACACTCTTCAACAACTCATATTTAAATAACATAGCCATGCTCAAAAAAACACATAAAAGAGGTATCGTTTAACTGTAGATAAAGCCGAAAGCTTTAAAGACTTTACGGCTATTCACGTGACTTGTAAGTAAACTGCTGCGTTCCTGTTGTGGCTTCTAACATCAGACCGCCAGTACTTGAGGTATAGACTAATACATCGTTGGCAATATTGACATCACCGGAGATCCCCGAATAAAAAGGTACGAGAGAACTCTGGGTACTGCTTGTAAACCCACCTTGCTTATAACGATTAAATGCATCCCTGCTCATCAGAAATATCATCTCACTGTAAGCCTGTCCGCCGACTTGAAGACCGATAGTATACTGAGTCATCGTCGTATCGCCGACCCACATCCCTCTGCGGTAGACACGACCTTCGCCATAGGCTCCACCAAGAATAGCCCCACCCTTTCCTACACTGGGAAAGACGACG
>JBFEYG010000139.1:0-6828 GCA_041562275.1 Sulfurimonadaceae bacterium
CGAAGAAGGATATCATCTTTTTGAAAGTTCTCACCCACCGGACGGACACTGAAACCCTGCGGGACATCTTCGTTAATGATGATCTTGTTCCCATCAAAAGTCACATTCTCTATAGGGATCAAAGTATCCGCTCCCTGCGGCATCAATGAACCGGTAAAGGTCTTGATACAAAAACCCGGGGTCACTTCCGCGATCTCTTCTGCGCCGGCCGGATTGTCTCCCAGGACTTGAATAAACCCTACCTGCTGATCTTCGGCCATGATCGCATAACCGTCCATCGCTGATGTCGGATAGACAGGAGAGTTTTCTTCCGCAATGATATCCTCTGCCAGAATACGTCCGAGCGCATCGCTTAAAAAGACTCTCTCCACAGCGGCGTTTTTTACCTCTACCGAAGCTAGCTGCTCCATCGACTCTTTATATGAGATCATGATTTTCCCTTTAACAATCCGCTTCCTTTGATCGCAGTCGAGCGCTCTTTTGCATAGATACGTTCTCCATCTCTAAGGTCGTATTTCCAGATCGGTGCGCTTGCTTTGAAATCTTCGACAAACTCGTTGATCATCTCGAGTGCTACGCGTCGCTTCGGAGAGAAGACAGCCGCCACATATGAGGATTTGTGAAGCGGGACATCGCCTCGTGAATGTGCCATCTTCAAGATAGCTCCCGCCTGTTTAGCTTTAAGCGTCCACGCTGCATACCACGATTCCAGGATGGGCTCATAGATGTCAAAACTCAGTCCCGATATCCCGTCTTCATCGCGTATTGTCCCGATAAAAGGGATAAAAGCACCGTAGTTGCTCTGCTCTTCTTCCTGATACCACCGTACCAGTATCTCTTCTACCGGGACCGGACCGTCAAACAACTCTAACATCAGCCGCCACACACCGGAGGAAGAAGAGAGACTCTGTCACCGTTTTTAAGCTCAGTGTCCAGATCCATGACCATGATGTCATTGACTGCTACCGCACAGCTCTCAAGCCAGCTCTTTAGCTCTGCGTCTTCACTTAAGTGTACCGCTACATCATTGAGTGATGAGGCTTCCATCGTGATCTTCTCTTTTGCTATCGGTCCTAAAAATTCAATTGTTACCATAGGGGTGCTCCATATATCAGCAGAAATCTTTCGGCTTTTAGTTAATGAAATTATATCGAAATCAATATTAGACTTCTAAGAAGGGGTCTATTGCTAGAATAAACTGAGTCATCTGCTAGGGTATCTGCTGATTTTTTTAGTATAATAAGGTAAAAAAGCAGACCTGATGCCAAAACTTCAAGAAACCAAAACCGTTGTATTTGATAAGAACCTCAACCGCATCATCCATTCTGATCCTCTTTTTGAAGCCCTTTTTGTGAACATCTACACCTTGACAGACTTGAATGCTTTTCTTGCACAAAACGGGATGCTGGATGAAGGATTTTTAAAGAAACTGAGCATGGGCGGTAAAGAGCATCATCTTTGCTATCAGAGTGTCGACTTGGATGACACCTTCGAATTTCGTTTTTTCCTGCTGGCTGATTCCTGGTTCGTCGTCAATCCGACAGGCTGTTATGATCTGCATGATCAGCTGACCGGACTGATGACGGAAAAAAGTATCCTCTCGTTTTTGGCTCATGAGATCAAGCGTATCTCACGCAATCACGAGGACTGTACCGCTGTCTTGATAGACATCCGTCACCTTAAAAACGTTAATGAGATGTTTGGCTATCTTGCCGGAGACTATGTGATAAAAGAGGTCGCGAACCTGCTTAAAGAGAACACAAGAGGTTCCGATGCCACAGGACGTTTCAAAGGTGACAAGTTTATTGTCATCCTTAATCAGACAGATGCCCACGGGACTATGCACTATATCAACAAGTTCCAAGATTCATTAAAAGAGATCGCTTTCTCTTTTGGTGGGATGAGCTTTGATGTCGAGCTGAAATACGGCGTCACCCTGTGTAAAAAAGATGACACCGTTGATGCGCTTATAGAGCGGGCAAGCAAGGCACTTATCAAGGCCAAAAAAAACCGTATTGCTGATATAGAGTATCTCCTATAAGTTTTTTTGCATAATAATAAAAGGATTTGTTATGGCTATTGTCCCAAAACTAAGAGTTGCTGTATTTGATAAGAATATGAATCTTCTGCTGCAGTCAGACCCTATGTTTAAAACCCTTTTTGGCAATATAACTACATTGACTGATTTTAATGCATTTCTCGCGAAAAACGAGATGTTAAACAATAATTTCACAACAAAACTCCAGATGAATGACAAAGAGTATCACTTGTGTTGCAAGATTGTGGACATGAGAGAGACTTATGAGTTCCATTTTTTTCTTTTAAGTGATGAATGGATCATCGTCAATCCTACAGGACGCCATGATATCTATGACCAATTGACCGGCCTACTTACCGAACGCAGCCTGCTCGCTTTACTTGAGCATGAGATCGATAAGACAGGACGTGACAACAACACCCACAATGCCTTGATCATTGACATCGCTCATATACAAGACATCAATGAAGCCTTTGGTTATCTAGCCGGTGACAGCGTCATCAAGTCCGTAGCGAGCACACTTAGATCAAAGACAAGAAAAGCAGATGTCCTGGGACGATACCATGGTGACAAGTTCCTTATCATCTTGCACAAGACAGACAACGCAGGCACAGAACGCTACATCAAAAAAATCGAAAACGTTCTGCCCGGGATAAGGTTCCATTTTGATGATCTTACTTTTAACATGAAAATAAACTACGGAATCGCTTCGATCAAACCGGGCGACACGCTTGACTTCTTACTTGAAAGACTTCACTCCGACCTTCTCGGATACAAGAAAAGATTCCGCACTGAGATTGAGTATTTCAAATAGACCTTATCACAATGGGCAAGCGATTTTTTATCAATTCATTTAAGCTATAATACCGCATGATTTTCGGAAAAATTGAGTACCTAAACCTCTTGCCATTTCACGTTTTTATGAAGCGCTATATCCAAAGCGCTCAGCAGAGCCACACCCTTCAATACAAGGCAGGCGTTCCGGCAGAGATAAACCGAGCCTTTAAAGCACGGCGCATCGATGCAGCCTTTATCTCCAGTATCGCCTCGCGCAGATGCAAATGTCTTGATCTTGGTATCCTGGCAAGAAAAGAGGTCCGATCCGTTTTACTCCTTCCGGGGAAAGCTCAAGACGACAATGAATCCGCGACGTCCAATGTACTGGCAAAAGTCCTGAAACTTCAGGGTCAGGTCCTTATCGGAGACAAAGCACTCAAGCATTACCTTGAGCATGATGACGATGCTATCGACCTGGCTGCACTGTGGTACAAACGACAAAAACTCCCCTTTGTCTTTGCCCGTTTGTGTTACCACTCGGATTCAAAAAAATACAAAAAACTTTCAAAGGCTTTTTTGCGTTCGTCCCACAGAATACCCCAATACATCCTTCAAAAAGCATCCGTCCGAACGCAAATAGACCCCCAAGATATCTTGGAGTACCTCACCCTTATAGAGTACAGACTAGATCCGCATGCCAAACTTGCATTAAAGCGTTTTCTGCGTCTTTCAAGCAAACAATAAGCATCCTCTACCCTTTAACATTTCGCTAAGACAAACTTCTTTACAATAGAACATAGTTATATATCTTAAAGGAGAGGATCATGCCTCGATCAACCGACTTGAATTCTGTATGTTCACAACTTCTGCAACCTGATGACCTTAGTATCTCATCAGAACTCGCTGAACGTATCAAAGAAGAGGAGATCGTCAGTCTTATCTTTATCGACAAGAGCAATGTCTCCATCAAGATATACTCGACAAAACTCCTTTATCTCTCAAGTATGACACCTGTACTGCACGACTTTGGGTTTAATATCATCGATGAGATCACCTACACCATCCCAAAAGGCAAGGAACTCCTTCACGTCAACCGGTTTAATCTCGAGATCCATGATGTGCAGAAGCTCACTCATGCAAAAGAGAATATCGAAAATATCATCAGTCTCTCTCTTTTGGGCAAGACCTTTGACAAATGCAGCCTCTATTCACTGGTCTACATGGAAAACTTTTCTCTTCGTCAGATCAGGCTGATGCGTTCTATCATCGAGTATCTTGACCAGGCCGTATTGAGTTTGAATGCCGCTGTCATCATCCAGACCCTCAATCTACACCACAGCATCACGAACCTGTTTGTGGAATACTTTATAAACAAGTTTTCGCCCTCGGTAAAACAGAGAGAGGCGAAACTTAAGGCCATATCCGAAGAGATCGAAGAAAAGATCAAGGCTGTTCCGAACATCCTTGAAGACAAGATCTTAAAGCTTACCTACACGTTGTTACAGTCACTTCTTCGTACCAACTACTTTTTTGATCAGGAAGGGATCGCTTTGAAGATCCATACGGAACTTTTCAGCGAACACCTCAAAGGTATACAGCCAAAGTTCGAGATCTTTGTCTATCATCCGGATTTCAGCGGTCTTCATCTGCGCATGAGCAAGATAAGCCGCGGCGGTCTACGCTGGAGCGAACGGCATGAAGACTATCGAACCGAGATCAAATCACTGATGATCACCCAAGAAGGCAAGAACTCCATCATTGTTCCCGACGGGGCAAAGGGCGGATTTATCATCAGAAAAGAGAAGTCTGAGATAACACAAGAGTATTTTCAAGAAATCTACACGACCTTTATCAACAATCTTCTTGATATGGTCGACAACGTGATTGACGGTAAAGTCATCAGACATGAGAATATCATCGCCTATGATGAGGATGATACCTATTTTGTTGTTGCAGCAGACAAAGGCACCGCTAATATGAGCGATGTCGCCAACACTATTTCTATTCAACGCGGCTTCTGGCTAAGAGATGCATTTGCCAGCGGCGGGTCCAATGGTTTTGGACACAAAGATCTGGGGATCACCGCCAAAGGTGCCATCATCTCCACACAGCGTTTTTTCATAGAGAAAGGCATTGACTTCTACAAGGAACCTATCTCTGTTGTCGGACTGGGATCAATGAATGGGGATGTCTTCGGAAACGGGATGATTGAGTCCAAGGCTTTTAGACTTCTTGCTGCCATCAGCCACAAAGAGATCTTTATCGATCCCGACCCCGACCCTCTGAGCTCCTATGAAGAGAGATATCGGCTTTTTAAGTCCAAAGACCCATCATGGGGTGCCTATGACAAGAAACTTATCTCAAGAGGAGGCGGCGTCTTTTTAAGATCAGACAAATCCATCGAGCTTTCCAAAGAGATCAAGAAGATGATCGGTACGACCAAACAGCAACTCAGCGGAGAAGAGTTGGCAAAAAAAATCTTGTGCATGAAAGTAGATATGCTCTTCAACGGGGGTGTCGGGACCTATGTCAAAGGATCAGATGAAAGCGATCTGGACCTGGGAGACAAACAAAACGAGAGTGTCCGTATCGATGCCAATGAACTCAAAGCTTTTTGTGTCTGTGAAGGTGGGAATCTCGGCCTGACTCAGCGTGCTCGTATTGAGTATGCACTCCGCGGCGGACGGATCAACCTGGATGGAATAGACAACTCTGCAGGCGTGAACATCTCAGACCATGAGGTAAACCTGAAGATCCTTTTGAATACGATTGAGGCCAAAGGACTGCTAAACAAGGAAGAGAGGAACAAGACCCTTGCCAGTCTGACTGAACAGGTCGTCAAGCTTGTCTTATGGGACAACTATAATCAAAGCCTTGCACTCTCCAGAGACGAAAAATTAAGCCGTATCTATAGCAAAGACTTCACTGAGGCTATCAAGATTCTTGAACAGCATGTAGCTGCTTTTAAACGTAAAGACTTTGAGATCCCCAAAGATGAGAACATCAATGCTATGTTGACTAAAAACGGTTCTATTGTACGGCCTATTTTAGCCTCTATGCTCTCGTATGCAAAAATATTTATCAAGAACCTTCTGCTTGACTCGAACCTGGTAGATGATATCTTCGCACTCTCTTATCTGTATAAATACTTTCCTAAATCCTTTGTGGGGATCTATGAACATGAGATATCCCAGCATCCGCTTAAACGCGAATTGATCGCGACTATCCTTGCGGACAAGGTCATCAACTATCAAGGCGCAAGTTTTATCAGTGATTTTGAGCGGATCGGCAAAGAAAAATTTCTTAGTAAGATCAAGTCATATCTGATCTGTAATCAGCTCTTTGATACCAATAATATTCGGTATGAGATCTTTAGACAAGATTTTATCATGCCTAGTGTACAACAGTATGAACTCCTCTTTGAGATGGAACGCACCCTGATCTTCAGTGTGAAATGGATGATAAAATATCTCACAAAAAACCAGATCGAAGCCAATCATATCCTGGAGAATAAAGACGATCTGTTCAGGATGCTTGAGAAAATCAACCATCTGAAGCCAGCTGAGATCATTCCCGGAAATGAGAACTTCAACAGTTTCTTCTCCAATATCGAGTATCTGCGCTTTGCCGTCGCTGCGATCAGTATCAAAGAGAGTACGCAGCACAGTTTCGATGATGTAGCGACACTGTTTTACATGATCGTCAGCGAGTTTAAGATCATCGAACTCCTCTCAGCGTTAGATGAGATCCCTATCAATCTTGAAAGCGACAGAGTGCTCAAACGCCAGATGCTGCAGTTCATAGACTTTATCGTCGTGCATTACACCCACAAGATACTAAGCTTTCAACGCATTGACGAAAGTCCGGAAGATGCCTTTAAATATTTTGTCTCCAATGAAAATGAGTCATTTTCAGGAACACGTGAACAACTCCAAGCCTTTGAAGAGTATGAGACGAAGGGTTTGAAAGAGATCACAGTGACCGTCAACCAGCTGATGGCTTCGGCGATCTAA
>JBFEYG010000140.1:0-6735 GCA_041562275.1 Sulfurimonadaceae bacterium
GAGATCGGCCACATTCCATTGCCTCCGTATATGCAGCGCGAAGACAAGCACAGTGACGAGGAGGAGTATCAGACCGTCTTTTCCCAAAAGGCCGGTGCAGTTGCCGCTCCGACCGCTTCGCTACATTTTACGCCTGAACTCTTTGCAGAACTCCGTTCACAACACCCGCTGGAGTTTCTGACCCTGCATGTTGGGGCCGGGACCTTCAAGCCTGTTGAGGCCGAGACGATTACAGAGCATCCGATGCACTCCGAGTATTATCATATTCCTCCTGCTGCGCTAGAGCTGATCCGTTCGGACAAAGATATATTGGCTATAGGGACAACAGTGACCCGCACCGTGGAATACTTCGTACGAACAGAAAAAAGCGAGGGAGAAGCCAATCTATTTTTGCATCCGAACAATCCCCCGATGCGTATCGACCATCTGCTCACGAATTTCCACTTGCCAAAGTCCACACTGCTAATGCTTGTAGCCTCTTTTGTGGGTCTTGAACAGACACAGGCCATCTATGCCGAAGCCATCCGTGAAAAATACCGGTTTTTCTCCTACGGCGATGCCATGCTTATCCTCTAATCTTAGTATTTAAACCTCGCGTTATAATTGATTTTAAGCTGTAACCCGATACTATCTAACAAATAAGAATCGAAAGCGTTGCTATGTCAAAAAGTCTCTATTTTGCCCGTCAGCCTATTCTTGATATACATGGAAACACCTACGCATACGAACTTCTCTACCGCTCGTCCTTTGAACAATCCTTCCATCCAATCTCCGATGACAGAGAGGCTACCGCACAGGTATTGGTCAACACACTAAACCTGACCGGTCTGAACAATATTCTCGGCGGCGCCTTTGCTTTTATCAACATAGACAAAGAACTGTTGATGGACGAGATGGTCTTCTCAATACCCACAGATAAGTTTGTTCTGGAGATACTCGAGAGCGTTACGATCACAGAGCCGCTAATAGAACGTATTATAGAACTTAAAAGTAAAGGCTACCGGTTTGCTCTTGATGACGTCGACTGTTCAAAAGAATATGTTTTAAACTTCCAGCCTATTTTTCAGTACATCGATGTCTTAAAACTCGATATCACTATCTTGGATGAGGAAAAACTTCCCCAGTTCCTTAATCTGTTTAAAAAGTTTGATCTCAAAATACTGGCAGAGAAAGTAGAGACCCAGGCAGAATTTGAAAAGTACAAAGGCTACGGTTGTGACTACTTTCAGGGTTATTATTTTGCACGGCCCGATATCATTGAGAACAAGCGTCTAGACCCTGAGCATATCCTCATACTTGACATGATCCGTCAAATACAGATAGACTATTCTATTGATGAGATCTCCCATGCTTTCGAGCAAAACGTCGCTCTGACACTTCAGCTTCTACGCTTCATCAACTCGGCAGCCTTCAGTTTCCGTTCCTCCATCAAGTCCATACGTCAGGCGATCATGCTTTTGGGACCAAACCAGCTCAAAAGCTGGCTGCTGCTTATCTCTTACGCCAAACCAACGAGCGGAGCCAAGGGCCTACAAAATCCTCTTCTTAAACTTGCACAGACAAGATCAAATATGATGCAGACCCTTTGCAAGTCGATATATAAACAGAGTTGTGACAGCACTTTGCTTGAAAAAGGGGCTTTTATCGGCTTATTGTCTCTTGTCGAAGCGCTTTTCCAATCCCCTATACAGACGATATTGAAAGAGCTTAATGTGGATGAGGAGATCGTCCAGGTACTCATCCTACACCAAGGTGATCTTGGACAGGTGTATCAACTCGTATGTGCCGTTGAGCTCTTTGACACACAGAGCGTGGATGATATCTTAAGTACCCTTCCAATCGAGCGGAGTGAGTTTTCCAAGGCCATACAAGACGCCTATGAGATCACCGAGAAGTTCCTCTCAGATCTTTCCGAAGAGGTCTAATAGCCTCACCTTTCCTTCCGATATGCGTATCTTGCCTGAAAGTTCATATTCAAATAGCTTCTGTCGGTCAAACAGCAAGGCTTCATCATAGGTGGGCCCCTGCGAACAAAAGATCAAAAAGGGATCTGTCTCTTGATGATACGTACCAAACATATCTGCAAACCGCTCAATATCTGTTATAAGCTCAGCCTCGCCCCTCTCCAAAAGCTTCATCGTTCCAATGCTCTCGCCCAAGCGGTGTGGGAGGACGTAGATCTTTTTTCCCGATTGCAAAGCGAACTCCGCACTTCGCATGCTTCCGCTATCAAGATCAGCCTGGGCAATGACCAACACTTTTCCCAGTGCGACGACAATACGGTTTCGCTCGACAAAGGTATAAGCCCTGGCCTCCTGCCCGTCAGGGTATTCACTTAAAAGAAGCGAACCCGTGGCTATCTTCTCCAAGAGTCTTTTATTCACCTTGGGATAGATGATATCCAGGCCGTTTGCCAGGACACCTATCGTATTGGGAAAAGCCCCTTCATGCGCTGTAGCGTCCACGCCCATTGCTCCGCCACTCACCACACAAACATTGCGTTTACTCAAGGCAAGGGCAAGGTTATGCGTCATCATACGGGTGTAGGGATAGGCTTTTCGTGCGCCTACGATGGAGACTTTACGTGCAGACAGAAGAGAGGGGTCCCCTCTGTAGTAAAGTGCTTTAAGAGGAATTTCAAGACCGATGAGTTCGCAAGGCAAAGAAGAGATGCTTTGCGAAGGAGCCATTTAGATCACCTTGTTCACATACACAAGTTCGACACTCTCCAATACAGCTTTAGAGTTCTTGAGCGCTTGAAGGGTCTCTTTTCGCGGATGGCCAATGGCGATGGCCGAACCGTGTTTCTTTGCTTTTGCGATCGCTTTTATGATCTGTTTTTCTATATAGGGGACATCCGACTCATGATCCAAGAAGACATCCCTTGCTATATACGGCTTACCCAAAGACTCCATTACATCTGGGACCTTAGTCTGTGCCGTCGTTCGGCTGTCCAAAAAGCCTATCCCTTCGTGATTCAAGGCAACAATAAGGTCTTCTATTGCACGGCGGTCTGAGGTAAACCGGCTCCCCGTGTGGTTGTTGACATAATAGGCACGGGGGAAAAGTGTCTTGACCTGTGCAACCCGCTGCTTGATCATCTCTTTACTGTCACTTACACGCAGTGTAATAGGCTCTTCGGCCGAAAAGTGCATGGCTTCAAGAGGCAGATGCACCATATACAACTTCTCCTCTGCCGCCAAAAGTGCCGAATCCGGATGAGCAGGACTCGGAGGCAAAAAAGACATTGTCAAAGGCATATGCAAAGCCTTGATAGAAGCGACATCATGCGCAAAAGAGACATCATCGATGATGATTGCCAGTTTCGGTTTTTTGAAATTACTGTAAACAGCCGGTTTTTGAGCAACCCGCTTCGGTCCCTTGGGAGGCCGCCCGAGAACGTTCTCATCAAACTCGTGCTTAGTGTCTATCTCTTTCTTTAACTTCTCTTTGCTCAAGACATCCTGCAGTCTTCCCACAAGGTCTTGTTTCGGTGCAGCGATATCGGTGATCTTCTCCAGGATCTTCTTCTGTTTCTCCTGAGCCAGTCTGTACTTCGACTCGACATGTGCTTCGGCATCACTGTAGCCCTTCTTATAAGCGGCTACGGCTATAACACCGATAAAGAGTATGACCAAAGAGATGACTAAGAGTGTGAGCGCCCAGGTCGAATTGGATTTTTTCTTTTTAGGTCTACTCATCTAAGGATGATTTCCATCTCAAGCACATCTACATTTTGGTTGGTCTGTGAAGAGATATGAATATCTTTTACCTGTGTGTACTTTTTGATCACTTCCATGATCTCAGCTTTCATCTCTTCCATATAAGGAAGCGCATTGGAAGCGCGTTCATGAGCAAGTACCAACTTTAATCTGTCGCGTGCAACATCCGCTGACGAAGATTTTTTGCCAAACAGGTTTGTTAATAGACTCATCCGAACATCCTTTTAAAGAATCCTTTTTTAACGCTCAAGTCAAGATAATCGACCTCTTCACCCAGAATACGTTTTGAGATACGTCGGTACGCCTCACCCGACTGTGCGTTCTTATCACGTATGATAGGCTCCCCCAGGTTGGTCGAGCTGATGACCTTTTCGCAGTCCGGTACAACACCGATGAGTGGAAGAGCGAGGATGTTGAGTACGTCATCCGTGTTTAACATATCCCCACGCTCGACCAGTTCAGGTTTGACTCGGTTGATGATGACATGCTTGAGCACCTCTTCGCCCGCCTTCGCTTTTTCGCTCTTGGCATCTATGATACCGATGACGCGGTCCGCATCACGTACCGAAGAGACATCCGGAGTCGAGATGATCAGCGCACGGTCGGCAAAAGCGATAGCATGTTCAAACCCGCCTTCTATTCCCGCAGGAGAGTCAAGCAGGATGATATCAAACTCTTTTTTCAGCGTATCAAGAAGGACTTTTACCTTATCCTTGTTCAAGATGTTCTTATCATTTGTCTGTGAAGCAGGCAGAAAATAAAGATTTTTACTGTGTTTGTCATTGATAAGCGCCTGAGAAAGATTGCATTTTTCTTCCATCACATCGATCACATTGTAGACGATGCGGTTTTCAAGACCCAGCAGCATGTCAAGGTTGCGAAGCCCGATATCGAAGTCTACCGCAACAACCTTCTTGCCCTCATCCGCCATACCGACAGCCAAATTTGCAAGCGTAGTCGACTTACCGACTCCGCCTTTACCCGATGTCACTGTTATAACTATACCCATATAAAAATACCTCAAAGACTTTTTCTAATTGTACATCCAAAGCAATAAGAGTGCCATAAAAAAGGGCAATATGCCTATAATTCTGCATCACTTTCCTTTTTTAGTTTTATTGAATCAAAGATTTGTCATGATACATTTTAAATTTGTACAGATAAGAAAGCGAAACCATTGGCCTTAGAAGTTGAAACCAGTATCCTTAACCAATTAGATGAACCGAAGATGTACCTCGTCTACATGCTCAACGACCATTACACGAGCTGGGACTTCTGCCTGCGTATCATCAGCAGCGTCTTTCATAAGACACTTGAAGAAGCAAACAACATAACCAAAGAGATCCACACCACAGGCAAAGGACTCTGCGGTATCTACACCTACGAGATCGCCGAAACAAAAGCAAAAACAGTAGAACACCAGGCAAGAAGAGAAGGTTTTCCCATGCGCTGCTCAGTAGAAGAACAATAAAATATATTAATTATCTATATAAACAAAAAAACTAAAAGAGTGATGTAATTGCAAGGAGTTTAGCGAGGAAGCGTACACATGTACATGCGAGCGTAACGACGCAGCAAGTGCGTCGCTATTTTAGTTTTTAGAAGTGTCTACGATCTTGCCTTTTGATATCCAAGGCATCATCTCACGAAGCTTATTACCAGTTTTAGTGATAAGTTTCTCTTTATCGTTAGTACGCTCAGCGTTCATACGTGGGTATCCTGCTTGACCTTCAAGGATGAAATCTTTTGCGAAACGGCCGTCTTGGATCTCTTTTAGGATCTCTTTCATAGCAGCTTTTGACTGGTCGTTGATAACACGTTTACCAGAAACATAGTCACCATACTCAGCAGTGTTAGAGATCGAGTAACGCATATCAGCGATTCCACCTTCGAACATCAAGTCAACGATAAGCTTAAGCTCATGTAGACATTCGAAGTATGCAAGTTCAGGAGCGTAACCCGCTTCTGTAAGTGTTTCGAAACCAGCTTGTACAAGTGAAGCAGCTCCACCACAAAGAACAGCCTGCTCTCCGAAAAGGTCAGTTTCTGTCTCATCTTTAAAAGTCGTCTCAATAATAGCAGTACGACCGCCACCGATTGCAGATGCATACGAAAGAGCAAGCTCTTTCGTCGTGCCTGAAGGGTTGGCACCGACAGCGATAAGATCCGGAATACCACCGCCACGTACGAACTCAGAACGTACAGTATGACCCGGTGCTTTTGGCGCGATCATAGTAACGTTGATGTCAGCAGCCGGCTGGATACGTCCGTAGTGGATGTTAAAACCGTGACCGAAAGCGATAGTGTCACCGGCTTTTAGGTTTGGAGCGATCTCGTTTTCATAGATCTCTTTTTGGTTTTCATCCGGAAGAAGGATCATAACAACATCAGCAGCTGCAGACGCTTCTGCAACGGTCATAACTTTGAAGTTTTTTGCTTCAGCTTTTGCCCAGCTTGAGCCACCTTTACGAAGACCGACGATAACCTCTACACCAGAGTCACGAAGGTTTTCAGCGTGTGCGTGTCCTTGAGAACCAAAACCGATCATTGCAACTTTTTTGCTTTTGATCAGGTCGATATTACAGTCTTTATCATAGTAAACATTTAATGCCATAGGAGTATTCCTTTTTTGGATTTTAAGTACGCAGTGACTTAAAAATTTTCGGGATTATACTAAAGTTCATCTCAAAACAGGCTGAAACTTATAACAAAAATCAAGAAAACGCTTCTGCTTAAGTAAAGCCGGCGTTTGATTTTACAGACACCCCTTTTCTTTCAGTTAAGCCTAATCCAAACTCAATTAGAATGTTATATATTTATCGGGATATTGATATAACCCCAAGGAAACCTAATGAACAGCGTTTTGAAACAAAAGATCCAACAACTTCCAGCCTTGCCTGAGTCTGCTATCAAGCTTGAAGCCATCTATCATGACCCAAATTCAAACTTTAATGATATGGTCAAAGTTTTAGAACTCGATCCGCTTCTCACGGCTGACATCTTAAAAGCCGCA
>JBFEYG010000141.1:0-6713 GCA_041562275.1 Sulfurimonadaceae bacterium
ACGGCCGTCGGCTCCTCGGCAGTAGGGCGTCCTGCCGCCGCCTTTAAGCTGCATCTCCCAGCGCTTGCCGTTGATCACACCCTCGAAGATAGAGACGGCTCTACCGTCTCCGTATCCGTTGCCTGTTTGGAAAGGGCACTGCTGGTAGTATTCGGTCCCGTAGATGGAAAGCGCATAGCCCGTTGCCCAACCATGGCTTTTCAAAGGCTCTGGCACCTGCGAGGTGTCGCCTGAGAACATTCGCATAAAGTCCTCTGATTCTGCAAGACTATCGGAAAAGCCCAGCTCGCTAAAAAAGGTCTTGCTGTGCGCGATGTAGATCGGGTCTTTGATCGGTGTTGGGTTTACGGGGACATAGTGCCCGCTGAAGACTTGCCTCGGCGAGTGATCAACTCCGTCTGCACTTGAGTCAGGATCGCACTCAAGCGTGTCCATGAGTGAGTAATCTGCAAGTTTTGCGAGATCATATAGGGTCTCTGTCTTCGCGGAGGTATCTTCTGTTTCTTTCATCTGTCTTCCTTCTCTTAGCAACGTACACCAATATTGTCTTTTGAGTTTTAAGCGTATTATATACGAGTTGGTTCAAAGAAGACTCAGAAAAAGAATCTAATCGTTTTGTCCAAGATTTATATAGGTTATGCGTGATGTATTGAACAGGAACACGGTACTTTTGTATTAGACTTCTCAACAAAAAGTGGAACTTTAGAAAAAGTTGTCACTTGCTTTTATTTTTATTTCTTTATTCTTTTATTGGAAAACTTAGTTAGAATTCGCGCATGAATAAAAAACAATTAGCTATTTTAAGTGTCGGAAACATATTAAACAAAGATGAAGGTATTGCTTTATACGCGAGTAAGTACCTGGAGTCTAATTACAGTTTGGACCCAAGTGTGGATATTATCCATGGCGGTGCTGAAGGAATGAGCCTGCTTAATACTTTTATGGAGTATGAGGAGATAATCGTCCTGGATGTCATTGGGGTCGAGGATGCTCCCGGTTCGATGTATCAGTTTCCTATGTCAACCTTTCGTGGTTTTAGTACAAATGAAGATGACGATGAAACGGGTGTTTTAGGATGTCTGAATATTCTAGAAGGTAAAGCAGAGACCTTGCCTAAGGTCAGTCTCTTTGCGATTGTACCCGATGCCATCGAACCGCAGATAGGTTTAAGCCCTTCTCTTTTTAAGCCCTTTGAGGCCTATATTTTGATGATCTCAAAAACACTGGAAGATAAAGGGTTTAGTTGTGAAGCTAAGGCTGAGACACAAACGCTTGAGAGTGTGATAGAAAGTTTTACCCGTTAAGAAAAAGGGAGCAGACTGCTTTATCTCATATCCCGAAGTCAGATGATCCAGTTTCTTATAGGGATCCTCATCCTGATCCTATATCGGATCAGCGGAAACACAACACAAAATGCTCCAATGGTCATATAGATAGGCAGTAACAAACTCTCAAGGGTATACTGTTCAATCCCAAACACAGCGATTAATGAGCCCAGAAAAAAGCAGACCCAGGCAAGGGGTGCTTCTTCATCGGGAGTTGCAAAGACAAAGCGCAGGGTTGGCAGTAAAGCGCAAAAATCTGCAAAGATGGCCATGCTGATTGGAAATATTCCTGAGTTTTGTCGGTAAAAGTACCAGATGACTATGGCGAAGAGACCTACGAACAAAGAGAACAGTTCCAGACGGTCCGGTTTGATGTATGCGCCTTTAAAGAGTGTCAATATAAAGATGATCGTCGGATTTATCATAAAGATAAGGGTGAGCATCTTGGTGACTTCATCGGCTGTTGACGGTGTGATCAACCAAAATGCAAAACCGATGACACTCCAGATAAACCATGATATCCGGTTTGGTTTTACGGTTCCTCTGAAAATACTGATGGTGTATGGCAGTATGGAGACAGCGAGAATAAACTGCGCCAAAAGTCCTAGATAATAGGGTCCTGTCATGGCTTTACAGGACTATGTTTTTGATTTTTAAAAACACGTCATCTAAGCCATCGGCCACTTTGGCTGCCATAGCAACAGAGTCGGAAATAGTGTTAAGGTCTTCGATGATCTGTTGAGTCACTTCTTTTATATCATCAAGCTGTGCATGCAGTGAATGTATGTCTTTGGTCTGCTCTTCAAGGGCTTCAACATCAAAGCTCTCCAGCAGTTCGCCTAACTCTTCATGTTTGAACATCATTGGTGAATGTTCCCGCCCAAGCTGCGTGTTGTCTAAATAGTCTTTTATCTTAAAATAGGTGTTCTCCAGTGAATCATAGAGTGAGTTGTCTATAGCCATCGATCTTTCCTGATTTTTTTTACGTATTATATAGGAGGATTGTCAAAGTATTCATAGTAAAAGAATCTAATTACTTCTTAAAAGGTTTGCTTTTTATGGCTTAGTAATAAGCGATCTAACTAATGATTACCCGGGCTTATGGTCTTAGACACTGTCCATTTTTCTTGCAATGTAGTCAGCAGTTGGAGCATCTACTGAGTTAACATGCAGAACGATCCACTCCGGTGTCTTGCGTACAAAATTGGTGATCTTAGTGACATCTTCATACCGTTTCCAGTATTTTACGGCATGCTGAAGGTCTTCTAGAAACATATCATGTGCTGTTTTATGCATATCGTATTTCGGGAAGTCATATTCTTGCATCAAACGCTCTTCATTGGCAAAGTGTTCATGCACATGTTTGATATATTCATCTATTTTTTGTTCGAGTTCATCCAGTGTCACTTTACCTTGGTCGTAATAAAAAGCAAGGTCATCAATCTCATTTAAGATCTTTATCTCATCTTCATGTGTCTGTTGCATCTGCTCAACACTCATGTATTCAACCTGTTCGATGTAAACTAATGCCAAGAGAACTCCTTTTTATGTATTATAGTAAGAAAGAATAGACAAAGTGTTGATTAATATCAATAAAGACAAAAATATCTGTGCGTAAATAACTAATAGCAGATAAAGAGTATTACAGTATAGTCACACTTATAAAAACAATCATCCTTTCAGATCAGGGGTAAAAAAATTGGTATACGATAACATAGTCTTGATAGGCTTTATGGGGTCTGGTAAAACGAGTGTAGGCAAATCTCTTGCAAGGCAGCTTTATAAAGATTTTGTGGATGTTGACACAGTGATCGAGAAAGAGCAAAACAGTACCATCAATGAGATCTTTGAAAGTATGGGCGAAGAGCATTTCCGCTCTCTTGAGCAAAAGTGTATCAATGACATTGCAAAGAAGAAGGGCCAGGTGATCGCTACGGGCGGCGGACTACCCATATACAGTACTATACCGGAAAAGTCTCTTGTCGTTTATATCGACGCTGACTTTGATGTCATACTCAGACGTCTGTCGACAAAGGAACGGGATAAACGGCCTTTGCTTCAGGATACATCCAGGGCAAAGGCTCTGTTTGATGCGCGCATAAGCAGATATGAGGAACTTGCAGATTTCCGTGTTGATGCAAACCAGAGCATACAGACGTTTATACATGTTATATTTGACTTTCTTTTAGATCAGAGGATCTTATGATAGAAGAGGCCTTGCGACGTATCAATGTGACGAAAGAAGAAAAACTCCATTATGTGGATCTTCGGGGCCTGGACTTGGAGGTTGTTCCTCCTGAGCTCTTAAGCGTGCCATGGATAGGTGCCTTGTCTCTGTCGGATAACAAGATCTCGGATATTTCCCTTCTATCTGAGATGAAAGAACTGCATAAGCTGGCACTGACGAACAACCGCATCAAAGATGTCTCCACGCTTAAAAGTATGCATAGACTTCGGTTTATTTTTTTGGGAGACAACCTTGTCGAAGATATCAGCGTGCTCAAGGCTCAGGCGAGACTTAAAAAACTCGTGCTTAATAACAATCGCATCTCACGGCTTCCTGATCTCAGCCCGTTTCCACTCTTGGCTTATCTGGATGTGAGCGGTAACCCTATAGAACTTCCTGCTCAAGAAGCGATCAAAGGGATGTGCCCCTTGCTTAGGATATTTAAATATTAAGAGCTTGTCAGACCATCACGAAATTTTCAGCTGTAAAAAGGGAGAGGTCGTATTTATTAGATCAGCATAGATCCTGCGGTCTAGTCAGCCAAGTCATATTCAAATAAGAGGGCGATGCCATTTGAATCCGTTTTTTCGGTTAAAAAGTTATTTTTTTGAAGTACACGGATAGAAGCGATATTGTCGGGGTCAACTGAAGCTGTGACGGTAGAGACATCATTGTCTTTGCACCAATGGATAAAGCTTTCAACAAGTTCCGTGGCGATCCCTTTTCCCCATTTTATTTTAGAGACGACGTACCCTATACGAAAGAAGTCACCTTCATTTCTGTCCCCATATCTGAAAAAATTTATGAACCCTATGGGTTTCTTCGTCTCGTTCTCTACGGCAAGGAGTGTTTTGGATTCTGAGTCGCGTTCTTCAATCCAGGCCTTGGCCCTTCGTCGATCATAATTGCCTCGCCACATGAAGGGAAAAGTATTGGTGACTTCGCGTGTTAGCATGTCTTTCACAATCTCTACTAGATCAGGCTGACCAAGTTCCCTTGGGTCAAAAGAGTGCCACTCTTTCACGGTCAGTCGTTTTGTAGTGAAATGATAATCCATAATTGTATTTCTCCGTAATACAGTTGTTCTTATGTTTTTGATAAAAAAATTCGAAAATTATAATTTTTTTTTCTGAAGAAAAAATAAATTTTCCAGTTTTTCAGATAGCTAAAAAGCCCTTTTTATTAAGCTACATAAGTGAAATGAAGTAGCCTCTCCCGTTTAATCCTAATAAGCTATAATCCCATTAGATATAAAGCAGTTAAAAGAAGAGGAATTAGAACATGTTCGGAAAGATAAGAGAAGGATTCTCAATGAAAGTCGATGGGGTACACCTTACGCGTCCAGACTTGCACTTGATAGCGGCAGAATTAGGCATCGGTACGAGAGATATACTCACAAAAGATGGAATACTGACCGTTTACAACACCTCTAAAGCATGCCAAGATATTGTGGATGACAATGCTTTGGCATCATTTGTTGCAATGGCCCTGAATATCTCTGCTGAAGATATCAGCGATATAAAGGCAGTGATAGAAGAACCTGTGAAAATAGAGTTTGATCCAAGTGAATTCGAGGATGACGAGGATGATGAATAAGCGCTTGAATAGATTATCAAAAAGGATAGATGCATGACACCTTTACAAGAAGCGTTCCTGGGTGAACTAAAGAGGAAAGCAAAATGGAGTGTAGCCGAGTATGCAGCTTTATATAAAGAACACAGCAAACGGGCTATCGAGTATGAAAAAGAGAATGGAGCCAGTGAGCAAAAAGCAAAGGCTATGGGCAATTATTATACGGTCACTGTCTTGTCTGATTTTGTAGGCAATGAAAACATACTCGGCCGCATCATAGCCCTGCATGAGTCAACATAATAAGGACCGGTACTTCTACTGCAACTAAAACCTGTCAGTGACAGGAAAGAAGTCAAAACGGATCCATTGCAGTAATGAAATAGAATTTGGTTACAATAGAAGATTAAAATCAAAGTGAGGATTTAAAAATGCAGATTCGAGTATATTTTTGTGCAGTCCTGTATAACGAGGACTCTGAGATCATCCAGGTGACCGATGCTAAAAAGCAATCGAGTGAAAGCGGTGCAGCTGATGGTGTATCGCAAGTCCAAAACTCTAAGACTACACTGACAGCCTTGTATAAAGAGGGCTGGAGATTGGTGCAAGTTATTGCTTCGCATGAGACGAACGGATACAGGCTTTTTTTAGAAAGAGATTGATCGTTTATCTCTTTTTGACCGTTTTACTTTTTTTCAGTGCTAGGCTTAGACGTTGAAGTATTATTCGTCTCTGCTTTGCGTCTCCATGAGGAATATGCCGAGAATGATGGATTTCCATCAACGGTCATGTCATAGGCATGTCTATAGCTGCAGTTATATTTCTCCTTGTATGCATTAACCACCTCTACGACCATCTCCCGATCTGCTTTTTTGTAGGTTCCTCTTAGTGATTTGACCAGATTTATCATCTCCATGTGCATGTTAGTACGCATTAGTTTCCTTTTTATAGAAGTCTACATAATTGATTTTAGTGTTATGTGAAATCGTGTTGAGATCGTTATCTGATCTCGGGCTTTTAGAGTCGTCTGTAAACAAAGTTTGTCTTTAGCTCTTGAAGTTAGGCGTGGTGTGTGACTTTTTTAATTTAGCGAGCATCGATTGTATAGACGCACTGTGTCCCTGGATACTTGCTAAACTCATGCCTGTAGCCCTGGCTATCGCGTCATGGGTTACTTCGTCATTATTGTGCAGCAGATCAATAACCGCATTTTTGATCTGCTTTTCTTCTATAGTCATAGCAGTATCCTCTGATCAATATCTTTTAAAAGCTATCAGACTTATAGCTTTAAAACACAAAGGGAGAATTTAAACATTTTGATTAGGAAAAGTAACATTAATTTATTTAAGTTGCTTATTATAGGGGCTTGGTACTGAGAATACATCCCTTTATTCGGTAAGTATTGATGGCTTTATGACCTGGAAACAGGTCGGAAAAGGCATCTGTTTCGGTTATGATAAAAACTAATTTTTTAAAATTCTATAGAATATAGATTGATTACACTATAATATTAGGATTCGAAAACGTAAAGGATTTCAGATGAGCAGATTGGATATAAAAACACACTTGAAGCTTTTGAAAGAGGCGAAGAG
>JBFEYG010000142.1:0-6700 GCA_041562275.1 Sulfurimonadaceae bacterium
AGGAATTATATATTAACTTGTCTATAATCAAATAAAGCGATTGATTTAATAGAAGATTTACGGAGTGATTTATGACACAAGAAGAGCTTGATGCTTTGATGAATGAAGATGTTGATTTAAATGAGCTTTCAGAAAATGAAGGAACTGCAGAAAAAGAGCCTGATTCAAAGGTACGGGATGAAAAATCCGAGCACCTTGCAGAAGATTACAAGGTATCGGCAACGCATAATTGGCCACCTCCGCCACCGACAGATGACAACCAAATGGTCAACCAGCTTGATGATGTCACCAAAGAGAGTGAAGAGAAGGCTTCTCAGATCTTTGATCATATCGAGAAGATCGGGAACGAGTTGGTGGAAGCCGAGGGGAGTTTGGGTGAAGTTGCCGATACTTTACAAAGCAATATAGAACTTTTTGAGACCTTGAGTGCCAAGTTCCCTGATGTCAAGGCATTTCAGATGCAGTTGGAGAAAAACCAGCTCTCTAAGGAGACGGTAGAAGGACATATAGAAGATCTTCAAAATCATGGCGATTCTATTATGAACATCATGGATATCATGCAGTACCAGGACATACACAGGCAGAAGATAGAACGTGTTATCAATGTGATGCGTGCACTTTCAGGTTATATGAATCAGTTGTTTGCCGGTCGCAAAGATGATGATAAACGGGTAAGTTCAGCGAAGCATCTTCCCGGAGATAAGGGTACAGAGGATGTCGTCTCATCTGATGATATCGAAGCGCTTCTCGCTTCATTTAATGCGTAAATAATAGTGTTGATGGAAAGATGTCCTTAACAAAGGGCATCCGTCTTGTCTAAATAATATTTTCTCACCCTTTTATATTAACTCCAGATTTTAATCCTTTCCATCAGAGAAGTTTGCTAAAATCCCTTAAAAATATTTCTAAAGAATTTTAATGAATAAAGTCGAACTTCTCTCTCCTGCGGGAAACCTTGAAAAACTCAAGATAGCTCTTGATTACGGTGCAGATGCCGTTTACGGTGGTGTTTCTCATTTTTCTCTTCGTATCCGTTCGGGCAAAGAGTTTACGATGGAAAGCTTCAAAGAGGGCATTGATTACGCTCATGCCCGTGGAAAAAAAGTTTACACGACGATCAACGGTTTTCCGTTTAATTCTCAGATAAACCTTCTGAAAAAGCATATTGCAGCTATTGCAGAACTTGGACCTGATGCGATTATCGTAGCTACACCGGGAGTCCTTAAGCTCGCACATGAGATCGCTCCGCATATCGATCTTCATCTTTCCACTCAGGCTAATGTTATGAATGTCCTGGATGCACAGATCTATCACGAGATGGGTGCAAAGCGTATCATCACGGCACGTGAGATATCTCTAAAAGACCTGCAAGAGATCAAGAAAGAGCTTCCTGACCTGGAACTCGAGGTCTTTGTGCACGGTTCTATGTGTTTTGCCTACAGCGGGCGCTGTCTGATATCGACACTGCAAAGCGGACGTGTACCAAACCGCGGTTCATGTGCGAACGACTGCCGTTTTCCTTATGAGATGTACGCGGCAAACCCTGAGACGGGGACACTGTTCAGACTCGAAGAGGACCCGGGAATAGGGACCTATATTATGAACTCGAAAGATCTAAATCTGGCTTCACATATGAAAGAGATACTTGATAGCGGTTGTGTGGATTCGGTCAAGATCGAAGGACGCACAAAGACTTCCTATTATGCAGCTACAACCGCCAAGGCATACCGTATGGCTATTGATGATTATTATGAAGACAAGTATGTTCCGCAGAAGTATCAGAAGGAGCTTGAGAGTATGCAAAACCGCGGGTTTACGGATGCCTATTTGATCAACCGTCCTTTTGAAAAGCATGATGGACAAAGTCTGGACTTCACGATGCAGATGGGTACGCACCAAGTGACGGGTATGGCCACAGAGTCGGGTGAATACTATCAATGCAAATTTACTACGCGTCCGGGTGACAAGATTGAGATCATGGCTCCTGTGGATCAAAACATCGAAGAAGCAGACAACGAATACGGCACGGTCATCATAGAAGAAGGTGTACCGTACCTTGTGTTTAAAAAGCTTGAAGCCGAAAATAAAAAGATCTGGGACGAAGTGCACAGCGGAAATGTCAATCCGATAAAACTGCCGGTCACAATGCCGCAATATACGTTCTTCCGTATTCCTGCAGGCGACGAGATAAACCAGGCTCCTCCAAAGTAAGCTTGCGAACTTCTTCAGTAAAGGGAAGCTTCTTCAGAAAATAAGCTTTGGTGATCGGACCAGAACCCGTACACAATAGGTGTTCTCTGCCTGTTTTTTGCAATTTATACACATAATAATCCAAAAAACAAGATTCGATCAGCAAGAGCGTTGTTTATTTTTTGATAACATGAGTTTTAGATATAATTGTTAAAAATAGGAAGGCATGTGATACATGTTTTTTGTCAAGGATTGCAATGAGGTTTGTTTCAATAATTATTGGCAGTAAAAGCGATTATGATGTTATGAAGTCGTGTGCAGACACATTTGAGGCTTTTGGAGTACATTATGAACTGATCATCTCTTCAGCACACAGAAGTCCTGAACGGACAAAAGACTACATCAAAACAGCAGAGGATAAAGGTTCACAAGTCTTTATTGCAGCAGCAGGTATGGCAGCGCACCTTGCGGGTGTTCTCGCATCGAAGACAGTCAAACCGGTTATCGGAGTTCCGATGAGTGCTTCTGCTTTAGCGGGGATCGATGCGCTTTTGTCAACAGTTCAGATGCCTGCAGGTATGCCGGTGGCAACCGTTGCTATCGGCAAAGCGGGAGCGATCAACTCGGCTTATCTTGCAATGCAGATCTTGGCTCTGAATGATGAAGACCTTCGTGTCAAACTGACAGAAGACCGAATTGCAAAAGCTAAAAAAGTCGAGATGGATTCTTTGGAGATCGAAACAATACTTTAAGTTGTGAGGGATAGTCAACCTATCTCATTGCTTTGAAAAATAGTGTTGTTCAGTGTAAATTAGAGATACATTAGGAGGGTTATATGGAAGGAAACTGGATTACTATTCAAGAATATTCTGAGTTGACGGGTCTAACACCCGATGCTATCGATGACCTTATGGAGCGAGGAAAGCTCGAATGCAGAAAAGAGAGCGGAAAGATCTATATTGACCCTTCGCGCGGGATGCAGGCGATCGTCCCAACTGAGATAAGCAGTGCTGCTACAGCAGGGACATCTATCAATGTCGGGCCACAGTTTATAGAGAAGACTATCGGTACGATCATCAATCTGCATGAAAAAGTGCTTGACGCCAAAGACGAGACGATAGAGTCCATCAAGAATGAAAATATTTTCCTCAAAGAGGCCTTGCAGTCACTTCAAGAACTGTATGAAGAAGACAGAAAGACGATTGATACCTTGACCAAACAGCTTAACCTTTCGCAAGATGAAGTAGAGTTTATGAAACGAAAATACAAGTTGATGTGGGGCAAGGTCATAGAAGAGTATGCCGAAAGTGCTCCTGCACCCAAAGCATAAAAGATCTCTTCACTTGCCGTCGTTTAACGGTGCAAGAGTCTCTGTCTAAGACATCTTCCCCTATTATTATTGTAAATATTTGAAGTCATACCGTAAACGGAGTTTTTAAAGATGAATATTGATCCTGCCTGTGTGGAATGTATTATAAATCAGAGCAAGCGGGTGGCAGAAGCTATTCATGCCGATGAAAAAGTGAGCACAGAACTTGTTCAAGCGGTCGAGAAGATGGCACCGGGCTTCTCCTTTGAACAGAGCCCTCCGGAAGTCGCTGCTGCTGTGTATGAGAGAATGGCACAGATCGCAGGCAAAGAAGATCTGTATGATGAAGTTAAACGGCTCTCGACTGACAAGGCCCAGGCCTTTATCCCCTATCTGCAAAAAGAGATCACGGGCTCTGCAGAACCCCTGCTTACTGCGACCAAGGTAGCCGTTGCCGGAAACGTAATCGATTTGGCGGCAGAATACGCCTTTGATCTGAATGAGGAGCTTGACAAGATATTTCACACGAGATTTGCGGTCAATGACTTTGGACGACTTCAAGAAAAGCTCTCGAAATCAAAAACCCTTCTCTATATCGCTGACAATGCAGGCGAGCATATCTTTGACAAGATCTATATTCAGACCATCCTCTCTTTGTATCCCGATATCCATGTGACGTATATGACGCGTGGTAATGCTATTATCAATGATGTGACTTATGAAGAGGCTAAAGAAGCGGGCTTTGATGAGTTGTGTGACCTTATAAGCAGCGGAGTAAATACGCCTGGATTTGTGTACGATAGAGCGAATAAAATGTCTCAGGAGCTTTTTGACACTGCTGACCTGATCATTACAAAGGGAATGGGGAACTATGAGTGTTTGAGTGATGTCAAACGGGACAATCTCTTCTTCTTGCTCAAGGTCAAGTGCAATGTCGTAGCGCGTTCTTTGGAGAAAGAGGTGGGGGATATTATCTGTAAAGAGTTGTAGAGAAGTTTATTTTTTCCATACTCCTTTGATTGCGCGTTGGCAGTTGGGACAGCTTCCCTGTGTGATATTGTTCTCGAAGATCTCCTCTTCGCGTCTTTGTATCAAGAGAGTATGGCAGGAGGGGCAGAATGTTTCGTTTAGAAAAGGTACATTTCCAAAATAGACATAATACAGTCCCTGTGCAGATGCGATTTCATAAGCATTGAGCAGGGTCTGGGTAGAGGTCGGTTCAAAAGAACGCATCTGATTATGAGGGTAAAAAGCGCTCAGATGCCAGGGTACATGTGAACCCAGTTCCTCATCAATAAACCTTGCTATAGCAGCGACTTCCCTGTCCGAATCATTCACACCGTCAATGAGGAGTGTCGTGATCTCCAGCCAGAGTGAGGAGGCAGCCAGGATTTTTAGGTTTTGCTTGATCGCACAAAGGTCAGCTCCAAGCGTGTTCTTATAATAGGCAGGATCAAATCCTTTAAGGTCTACATGTACCGCATCAAGCCAGCTACTCATATCAGCAGCGATCTCTTCGGACATATATCCCGAGGTCTGCATCACCAGTTTGATCCCCTTGTCCTTGGCAATACGTCCTATCTCTTTGGCATAGGGGTAATAGACTATGGGCTCGTTATAGCCAAAAGATATGATCTTGATATTTTGATCCAAAGCCAGTTTTACGATCTCGATTGGGGAGAGACAGAGGGGTTCGACAGCATTGTAGTGTTGCGATATCTGATGATTTTGACAGGTTGGACAGTGCATATTGCAGCCGACAGTACCGATACACAAGACAGAACTTCCTGGCATAAAATGTAAAAAAGGACGGTTCTCAATATAATCGATACTGATGGCAGAAGGTTTGTTTGTTGTGATGCCGACCAGGGTATTGTTGATGTTCTTCTGATTGGCGCAGCGGCCTACTTCATTCGTTCTTAGCCGGCAATAGTGCTGGCAGATAAGACAGGTGATATGATCTTGATCTGCGTAGAAATAGGTAGGCTCTTCAGCTAAGGATCGGTTCATCGCGTTCTTTTTCAATTTGAAAACGGTAGATCTTCGGATGGCGATCCATCTCCTGTATACTCAGTCCGGCCTCTTGCAAAAGATGGGTAAGGAAATCGTCAAAGCTCTTGAGCTGTGACCATATCTGAGGCAGAAAGCTTGCCTCCTTTTCGCCTGCGATAACGATTAAACCGTCTTTTCCGACCTCGACCTTTTCCCGCAGGTCATTGATGTCGCTGTAGCTGATCTCTTCAGGTTCACTCAGCAAAGAGAGTTCTATACTGCAGCGCAAAAACTCCGATGTCTTCAAGGGCGTGAAACGTTCGTCCTCAAAAGCGGCAGCTTTGGCATGATGCATGATGTCTTCCAGGAGTGTCTTGTCGGCAGAGATACTTCCGTAGGAGCCGCGAAGTTCATCTCCCAGATAGAGTGTGATAAAAGAGGGGTAGGATTCTTTTAAGACAGGATAGCTCTCAAAGAGTTCATTTTTATTGATGATATGTGTTGCTTCAAAGACTTCGATGATGGAGTTGCGTGCGATCTGTAGGAGTAGAGACTGCGACATATAAAATTCCCATCCTTTAACGAAGAAAGATCTGCTTTGACGTCTTTCGTGTGATAGATTTATTATAGCGTAATAAATAAGACAGGCTTATTCGTCAAAACTATTTTCTTCCAGACAGGGAGCCGTTCCTTCGGAGACTCGGCAATACTTTGAACCCTCGTCAAAGATCAAGAGATAGGGACGGCGTTTCATCTTCAACTGCTTTCCAACTTCAGCGATATTATCAATCTTGGCACGTGTCGTCTCTTGCACATCAAGAAGGTCTGCTTTATCATACTCTTGATCGATCATAATCTCTTTGAGCGCTGCAAGAGGATCATGAGATTGATAGATATAGTAAATGTATTCATCTGAGTCAAAGCTAGGAAGCCGGTATAAGAATATATAGTATGCGTTTTTATGCTGAAGGTCTTTACGTTCGTTGATCATTGTGATGAAGCGCTGTGATTTTGGACAGAGAGGATCAACGAAGGCATAATAGATGTTAGGACCGTTTCCGATACGAATGGCATCATCCATAATCGAATCCATCAATAGATGCCTGTTGTCAAAAGCAAACAGGTGTAAGGAGAAGAGGACGAGAAATAAAAGAGTTTTCATGGATGACTCCTTCCTGATTATGATAAACAATACTTACTTTTAAAGCG
>JBFEYG010000143.1:0-6697 GCA_041562275.1 Sulfurimonadaceae bacterium
ACTTCCAGGCGGTTACAGGTCGAAAGGATCAAAGACTCGTTGATAGCGCAATGGCTGTTCATCCTGCCCAGATAGGCACTGACCTCTGTTTCCTCATTGAGTGCTAGTTTTTCACGGATCTCCAGAGTGGAATTGTGATGGGAAAAACTGATCAACAGATAATGCATTAAAACTCTCGCTTCATCATATCATCAATAATAGCGACCAGATCCGTCTCGTCATGCTTTGAGACTGCCGTGACCGCTTCATCACTGAGTTTTTGAGCCAAACGGTAAGACTGCGCTACACAGCTGTATCGTTTCATCTCTTCTTTGATCCATTCCGACTCATCCGCGTTCAGAGTTCTGCCGTGCGCTTCTTGAAGCCGTTTTTTCCCCGGGGTATCCAATGCCGTATAAAGGTACATATACGGAAGGGTCGTCTTGCCCTCTTTGTAATCGTTCAGAGCCGGTTTTCCAAGCGTCTTCTCATCCGAAGTGATATCCAAAATATCATCGATTATCTGAAAGGAAAGCCCGAGGTTTCTTCCATAAAGTCTGTAGTCTTCGGCCTCTTTGCCTGCCAAGACAGCAGCACAATAAGCCGTTGCTTCGATAAGCGAACCCGTCTTTTTGTAGATCATGTCAAGATAGGCATCTTCATCGCTGTTAAAATGCTCTCCCATCTTCACATCGATATATTCGCCGATAGAGAGGATCGTCACGGCTTTGGCCACGGCTTTGGCGATCTTCCTGTCAAAATCCACCAGTTCCGTATATGCTTTTGAGTAGAGGATATCGCCCATCATCACCGCGACCTTGCTGCCGTCACTCGCATTGACAGAGGTGACACCGCGACGCGTTGACGCTTCATCGATGACATCATCATGAAGCAGACTCGCCGCATGAATCAGTTCGATGATAGCGGCAAGCTTGACAGATTCAGCCGAAACCCCTGCTATCTTCAGTACAAGTTTCGCACGTAGTCGCTTTCCTTGAGGCAATTGTTTAAACAGAGTATTGATCGCATCATTCTCTAACTCTTCCATCCAGGAAATCATACATTTTTCTACGGCTTCTAGCATTGATTTCTATAAACTCTCTTTCAATGGTTTCACTTCGATAAGGGCTCTCTTTTGCGAGTCATCAATCAAAATGTCAAAATAGGCTTTCTTTGTCTTGTAATCAAACTTCTTAAACTGCAAATACAGTACCGGGGCCATCTTGTAGGCCGATAATTTTGGCAAAAGCTCCATCTTGTATGTATTTTTTTTGTACTGCTTGTACAAGATGAACTGTGAAGCTCTGCCGTTATAGTTTAGATGCATGACCAGTCCGCCTCCGGCGTACAAGGTCCATCTGAACTTTAATACTCTAAGCTCTGCCGCTTCTCTTACAAGCACCGTCTGATACTGGTCTTTAAGCAAAGAGACTTCTTTCGTATAGTCCCATTCGATTGCCTGCAAGAGTGAACTGACAATAAGGACAAGGACTATAAACTGCTTCATCTACTCACTTTTAGAAAGGATGGGACCCATATAAGCACTTTGTGCATGGCTTCAATATCTTCCCATTTTGAGTATGAATACTCCTTGATTTCTCTGCAATATTCTAGTAAAAACCCATCCCAGTCATACGATCATACCCTCAGGCGTATAACGGATAAAGTCCTTATTCGCATCGAAGGATCTACTCTTGGGTCGACCTAAAAAAACATCATCTTTGTCTTCAAATCACTCATGTTTCATTTCTTTTGACAAAAGTTTTGAGATTATACCACAGCAAGCTTATCTCTTGGCTTAGCAAGGTTTTAATCAAACAGTAAACTCCGTCTAGACGCGGCTTCACATCCCATTAGAGCTTTGATCAGCAAAGAGGTAGAGTGGCTCTTTGCTGATCAAAACTGTAAAACTCTTCTTTTGGCTTTTACCCTCTCTTTTAGAGCCAGGTTTACTTTAAATTACATTTTGTATAATATCTTTTATCAGGAAGCAACAATCAATTTCACGATATAAAAGGATCAAAATGAAAAACCGTAGAGATTTTATGAAGTCGTCATTAGCCGTTTCAGCCGGCGTGTTGGCAGCAAGCGTACTGCCTGCATCTGCAGCGGAGAACACCAAGGCAAACATCTTTGCCTATTCAAAAGCAAACCCGGGAAGATGGGAAGGCAAAGCCGGCAGTCATGCCCCTGTCATCACGATAGAGGGGAACAAAGTGACGATGGAGACGAAACACGGTATGTCTGAGACACACTACATCGTCAAGCATTCCTTGGTCACAGGGACAGGAGAAGTACTTGGAGAGACTGTCTTTTTCCCCTCAGACAAAAAAGCGATCTCCACGTTTGAAGTCACGGGAAACCATAAGGAGCTGTATGCTTTGAGTTTTTGTAACCTGCACGATCTTTGGGTAACCGAGTTTAGTCTATAAGACAGACCTTCATGATAAGAACTTTTTAGGTTCTTATCTCCACATTCAGATGCTCATTCATACTTTAAAACATCTCTTTTACATAAAGGGATAATCTATGTACCCCTTTTCATCCTGCGTGTAGAAGGTACTGACGTCTGCCTCATTGAGCGCAGCATCTCTCTTGAAGCGTTCAGGAAGATCAGGGTTGGCAATAAACGGTATACCAAAAGCAACCGCATCTGCTTGGGCTTTTTTTACAGTACGGTTCCCTCTTTCTTTGTCATAACCGCCGCAAGTTATCAAAACACCTTTATAGGCATCGCGTATCACCTCCAATCCTACGACATTGGCTCCGTGCTTTATATCTCCTTCAAGAGCATCGACGATATGCAAGTAGGCAAGGCCAAAGTCATTGAGCTTCTCACAGACATAAGTGAAGTGGCTTTGCGGATCAGAATCGGTCATGTCATTGAAGGTACCGCTTGGAGAGAGTCGGACACCTGTTTTATCTGCGCCGACGGCTGACGTGACAGCCTTGATGACTTCAAAAAGAAAACGGCTTCGGTTCTTGATATTTCCGCCGTATTCATCCTCTCTTTTATTTGTCCCGTCACGAAGGAACTGATCAAGAAGATAGCCGTTGGCGCTGTGTATCTCGACCCCGTCAAATCCTGCTGCTATAGCATTCTTTGCTCCCTGAACGTACTCTTGAACAATGTTCTGTATCTCTTCAACACTGAGGGGCCTTGGGGTCTCAAACTCTTTCATCCCGTCAAAGGTATAGACCTCCCCTGCAGGTTTGATCGCCGAAGGAGCAACAGGAAGTTCGCCCGGATGAAAAGAAGAGTGTGAGATCCGGCCTACGTGCCACAACTGCAAAAATATCTTACCGTCTTTGTCATGTACAGCTTTGGTGATTTTCTTCCACCCCTCGATCTGATCATCATTATGGATCCCCGGCGTACAGGGATAACCGATGCCAAGAGGCGAGATCTGCGTTGCTTCTGAGATGATCAGACCTGCAGAGGCTCTTTGCGCGTAATACGCAGCCATAAGCTCATTGGGTATATTATCCTGAACGCTTCTGCAGCGTGTCAAAGGGGCCATAATTATTCTGTTCTTTAGTGTGTAGTTTCCGATCGAAAGAGGTGAAAAAAGATCCATTACGTTCTCCTGTTGAAATAATTGAGACTATTATTTCACAAAGAGAATTACTTGAAGATAAAAAAAATCATCCGCCCAAGAAGCAGGCAGTTATCTTAATCTGTAGCTTACAGATCCAGTGCATATTTTTTGAGTGTTTCCAGGTCGATCAGCTGCAGCATGGCAATATGCGTTGAGTGGATAAAGATTTGCGGAGCTTTACCGTCTTTGACAGCCTGCACAAAACGCGGTCCAGAAAGACACCAGCTCTGTCCCGGCTTGACACCTGGAAAATTATACTGCGGCATCGGTGTCGAGATGTCATTTCCTACAGATTTTGAGTATTCAAGGAACTCTTGGGTTGCATAAATACAGACCGCATGCACTCCGGGGTTATCTTTGCCTGTCTGACATGAACCGTCTCTGTAAAACCCGGTTTTCGGATCAAGACTGCACGGTTCTAAAGGACCGCCTAAAGCATTAATAGATTCAAACATACGTATACCTTTAAAAAAATTGTCAGATTGTAACCAATCTCTTTTAAACCAAGATGCCCTCTAGCGTCTCAGACTCAGCTTTAAAGAAAGATTTACCTTCTTGTTCATCACGCTCTGTCATTCCTACAAATGAGGGGTTGACTCAAAGATACCATAAGAATGTATTTTCCGCCTTTATCTATGAACCTTTGTTATCTTCTGCTTAGACCGAGTTCCTGCTGGCATTGATGCTTCCAAACAGGGAACGCATCACCATCTTCTCGTACAGTTCCGACTGGCCCTCTTGCTCTTTGCCCTTGCTCTGTTGGATCTTCATCAAAGCATACTGCTGTATACACAGGACCGGCAGCACTGTCTTTTCGCGAAGGGCAATACTCAAACGGCTTCGAGGGTTGTCTTCTAGCAATATGTTCTGAGCGGATATCTTCAGGACCATAGCTTTACTGAGTTCGAACTCACTTTCAATAAGACTCCAGAAGCTTCCGAACTTCGGATCCTCCCGCATGTACTTTGTCAACGCGAAGTTCGTCTTGCTCATACTCTGCATACTGTTTGAGACAAGGGCTCTGAAAAAGCCGGACTCTTTGTACAGCCGTATACATGCTTCCAGGTTTCCCCTCTCTTCTTGCTCTTTCAAGGCAGAGCCCAGACCGTAAAATCCCGGAACGTTCTGCTTCATCTGACTCCAGGCACCGACAAAAGGAATCGCCCGAAGGTCTTCAAACCTCAACTCTTTGTCACTTCCACGCTTGGACGGACGGCTTCCGATATTTGCCATCGCGTAGTACTTGAGCGTACTCATCTCCTGAAGATAGGGAAGAAAAAGCGGATGCTGTTTAAAGGCCTCGTATTTTGTGTAGCTTGCCGAGGCAAGCGTTTCCATCAGAGTGCGCTGATCAGCAGAGAGTCTGTTCTCCTCTCTTTCATAAAGCCTGTTCTCCAGACCCGCAGCAAGAAGCTGTTCAAGGTTATGCACTGCAGCTACTTGTGTACCGTAATGCGAACTGATCGTCTGACCCTGGACGGTCATCTGTATCTGTGCGTTCTCTATGCTGTTAGACTGCGCTGCATAAAAGAGATGCGTACTCCCACCTCCGCGCGCTGGAGGACCGCCTCTGCCGTCAAAGAACATGACCTCGACACCGCATTGGCGTGAAACAGCCGTGATGTTCTCCTTCGCAGTATAAATGGCCCAGTTGGCCATAAGGTATCCCCCGTCTTTTGTTCCGTCGGAGAAGCCGAGCATGATAGTCTGACGGTTTGCGCGTCTGCTCAAGTGTTCTTTGTACAAGGTATTATCGTAGACAGATCGCATGGAACTGTCAGCCTTATGAAGGTCGTCTATCGTCTCAAAAAGCGGGACGATATCGACACTCAAAGGAGCTTCTCCCCAGCCGCAAAGTCTGAACAGGGCCATAAGACGAGCCATGTCCACAGAGCCCCGACAGTTGCTGATGATATAACGGTGTACACCCATCTCGCCGTTTTCGGACTGTATCTGTGCTATAGCAGCGAAAGAGGCCAGCGTATCATAGACAATAGGATCTTCAAAACCTTCTGTATCCACCTCTCCTCTTACACTTAAAAGTGCCTGTATCTGTTTACCTTCTTCTAAGTCATCAAGACCGGCAGGAAAGATACTCGGATACTTCTCTATGACGGCGTGAAGTACCCCTTCGATCACCCGGCTGTCCTGCCTGATATCCAGACTGGCCATATGCAGACCAAAAAAATGCACCTTTCTTTTAAAGGAGAGAAGCCTCTGTACAAACAGGCCCTGATGTTTGTTCATCAGCATCTCTTCGATCGCATTGAGTTCCTGCAGAAAAAACTCAAGGCGTATGTTCTGTTCAGGCCGAATGCCGCTGATCTCCTCATACAGGAGTTTTTCCAAAGCTTCAAGCCTTTCATAGACCCCATCAAAACTCAGCCGTCTTTTGAGTGCTCTGATATCGTTGTAATAACAGGATACCAGAGTAGCTCTAAGCTTCGCAGCGACCTTCAATGTCGTATCCACCGTAACAAAAGGATTGCCGTCGCGATCCCCTCCCGGCCAAAAACCGAGCCTGATCAATTCGGGATTGTGCTCCACCTCATCCGCATAGTCTTCACTGAGTCTGTCCGCAATATCGCCCACCGCGGGATAGAATATCTCTCTCAGGTACCAGCTCAGACCGACTGCCTCGGCAAAAGGTGACGGTTTCTGCTTCTTAAAGAACGGGGTCCTTCCAAGCTGCTCGAGAAGATCGCGCACAAGTGCCGTATCGCTGTTTGAGACGGCTTCGGTAAGATCAGAGATAATAGCCAGTACCTGCCCCGGATAGAATTGTGTCGGGTGCGCGGTAAGGACCGTTCGTATACCGAAGTCTTTTAGCAGTTCACCCAGCTTGCCTTCCAGGTTTTCCGTCTTGGCCCGCTCGACGATCTGATGCAGAGAGTGAGGACCGTCAAGTTCATGTATTTTGGAATAGGCAGCGTCTTCAAGCGCATCGATCAATACGATCTGGCGTTCGACATAATGGATCACCATGAAAAGAAAAGAGATCTGCTCTGACTCACTCAAAGAGGGCTTATGTTTCAGGAAGAACTCATCGATGATATACAGGGGGTCTTTGCCGTTTTCAAGACCGCTTCTGCATCCCTCTTCCAAAAGCGGAAGTAGCA
>JBFEYG010000144.1:0-6686 GCA_041562275.1 Sulfurimonadaceae bacterium
TCATCTTCCACAGTTCCGCTCTCATCAAGACAGGCTGCTATAGCATCAAGAAGTTCTTCCTGACCTTTGGGCATCTTCTCTCTCCATGATAAAAGAAGTCCTTTGTCGACATGCGAAGGGATAGAACCCAATATCCCCACATCGTTCTCATTATGTACTAAAAGACCCGAAGTCGTTCCTCTGTCCAGGGTCAAGACCTGAAAAAGGTAGAGGGTATGATAGGCAAGCTGTGCCTGTATATCCTCTTCACGTAGTGTTGTATGTGAGAGTATCGCACTCTTGATGATCTTTACATAGGCATCGATGACATTCTCACCCAGACTCTGCGCCATCTCTTTGTCCGCTTCTTTATCGCCTGTGCTGAAGTTCTCAAGATAAAAATGCGAGACACCCCTGTGTCGTTCAAGTGCCGGAATGTAAAAATACTTATCTCCCTGGGCCGAAGCTTCACCATAAAACTCAGGAACGCTCTGCGCGAGCACCTTGTCAAAAGCCTTCTTATGCGATGCACTGAAGATAGAAGGGTTCAGGTCGGCCATCATCCTCCAGTAACCCTTGCCGTCCTTCATCTCCGTCCAGGAGATATGCATATGAATAGAAGGAGCAAACGGATTTCGCGGATGGATGATGGTAGAAAGCGCTGTAGCCGAAGCAAGCTGTTTGCTTGCATCACTGTCATACTGTACCTGAGAGACATTGACTGAGGCTCGGTTGAAAAGATTCTCATCGGTAGCAACGTAGCGTACTCCTCCGCCAAACTCACCTTTGTTGCGGAACCACTCTACCGGTTCAAAGCTGCTGTTTTTTCCTATCTCTGCGGAAAGCGCATCAAGGGCTTGTACAAAATAACTTTGCAAATGTGTTACTAAGGTGTCAGCGATCTTCGCATCGGCTGATTTGGCTTTTATTCGTGTCATTAGGCAATCTTTGATAATAAGTTTTGTGCAATTATACTAGAAGGAGAAGAAGAGTTAGATTAGACACAGAGCAAAAAGGCTCTGTCTTAAACTTTAAATGCGCTCTGAATACTTTTTAACAGTGTCAACAGATATTTCTGATAATCTTTGAACAATGTACCATAAGCTGATGTCTTTCCTTCGGAAAGTGCCTCAAGAAAACGGTCTGTAATGTATATAAACTGCTTTGCTCCGAGATTGGAAGCCGTCCCTTTGACATCGATCAAGATCGACCGTGCATTGGCATAGTCTTTTTTAACCAGAGCCCCGTGAAGTTTTTTAGAAGAGTCTTTGTAGCCTATGAAAAACTCTTTCAGCAGGGTCTTGTACATCTCTTCATCATCACCGCAGATCTGTAGACCAAGATCATAGTCCAGACTTGCCAGATCGTCGACATCTACAGCAATCTCAAGTTCTTGTACCTGTTCTGCCTCGCCAAGGGTCTGCTCGTCAGACGCATCCAGAGAGTAGTACATCGACATCACATCGTACAAGGCGTCCATCTTCAAAGGCTTCTCCAAGCACTCTTCCATACCCGCTTCTTTCATATGTCTGACATCGTCTGCTGCCGTATCCCCGCTGAGTGCAATGACCGCGATGTGATCATAGGCAGGATTTGCTCTGATCATACGTGTCGCCTCAAAACCATCTACGCGAGGCATGTGCGCATCCATCAAGATGATATCAAAATTGATATCTTTTTCCAAGATATCCATTACAAACTGTCCGTCATCCGCCATCACTACATCGATACCCGATTCGTTCAAGACGCCGTTAAGGACTTTTTGGTTGATAAGATTATCTTCAGCGATCAGAAGACGCTGTCCGCTGAAATCAGAAAAATCAGACTTGGCGATCTTTCTTCCGTTTCGTGTCGATTCGCGTTTTTTACGTACGTAATCCGATACTTTTCGTGCTGGCTGCTTGTCAACTTCCGGCACAGGAGCTTCCTGTGCGACCTGTTCATCAAACCGCACTTCTTCTTCGGCTGCTGGAAGGCCCTCCTCTTCTGAAGGTTCCTGAGCTTCTACCGGAAGTTCCGAAGGCATAAAACCTTCTGACTCATCGCCATCGCCCGTACTAATATCCGAATCACTATCTTCTCTCTTTTCAGACTTCTCTTCTTCTACCGCTTCCGGCATAAGATCAACTAGCTCACGTGTTGGTGCTTTCTTGCGGCTTTTAATAACAATCCATATTAATAAGATAATACCAATAGCACCACCCGCTATATAAAGCGGGTCAATCCCGGCAATATCATTCGGGATAAAACTGTTAAGCATATTGACAATATTAGAAAAATCCATAGTAATTCCTGTATAAATGTATATCTATAGTGTAACCAAAAAAACTCTAAATCAAGAAATAAAAAAAGATTTTATGTTTAATTTAACAATTAATTGTGCATTTTTAATGCCGTAAAAAGTTAAGATGTAAGGGTAGTAATGGTTTAAACTGCGGTTTAAAACAGTAAAGAGTCAAGAACTCTTTACAAAATAAGTTTATCTATTTTAGCAATAATATCTTTTTCGCGAATAGGTTTTGTCAAGAAGTCATTCGCACCTTCATTCAGAGCTTCTGTACGGATAGTCTCATCTGTTGTCAAGACTATAACAGGAATGGATTTCATCAGATCATCTGCACGTGCAACTTTCAAGAAATCAATCCCGCCCATGATCGGCATTATAATATCCAGTAAAACAATATCAATACTCGTGTCTTTTTTCAGTATATCAAGGGCATCCATGCCGTTTACAGCCTCAATCACTTCAGAGACATTATCCGCCTTCATCAGCATCGATTTTATTAGCTTTCTGTTGATCATATCATCGTCAACAGCCAAAACACGTAAAGTTTTATTACTCATTTATTACCTACTCTTATTCATTTTACCAATCTATAGACTGTATCTTACCTATTTTTAGCGGAAATAGAAAGCTTTTGTTCTGTTTTAGACGAATTATCCCGACAGAACTTTCCGCTTTGTAATTTTTGATGAAGATTATAGAATCACCATAACTCGAAAATCGAGGGAACTCATTCACACCTGTTGCCGTCAAACGACGAATAAAATCAGAACGTGTACTGATCAGATGCAAGTTAAAGGTGTTATGAGAAAACTCATTGGCACTCTCTCTTGACTTGTATACGATGTAATTTTTATGCGCAGCCAATGCTACATTGCTTTTTCCGTAATAGACCATTTGCTGTACACCATTGGAGCCGATTCGCTTGGAAAATACATTCGGATATCCCAAACGGTTTGATACAAAGGCGATCTCTTTATCATCTTCTAAAAACTGCGCCCCGACATCGATACCCTGATAGTCAGTAAGTCTTTGAAGTTTTTTGGTGGCAAGTTCATACAGGTAGACATCAGGCTGTCCTTCGGGTGCCATAGTAAGAAGAAGCTTGCTTCCATCGCTGTTCACGTCTGAGCAGACCATCATCCCGTCACTGTCCATCATCTTTTCGCTTTTTCCAGTACGTCTGTCCATCTTGTACAAAGTAGGACGGGTCGTATCTAAGACCGTATAATAAAAACTTGTCTGCTTTTTGTCAGCCCATTGCGGGAAGACGTTCAATCCACCCCTGACGATAACATGCTGATAGGTCAATGTGTAGTCCGAGATGATGATATCGCTTTCATTCGGTCCTGTCAGACGAGAGATAAGGACATACGACTTCATCCAGTCTACAGGCTCAGCTCCGATATAGTCATTGATGTCTGTTGCCAGGTTGTGGATCAAAAAGACATACAGGTTCTCTTTTTTGATACGAAAGTTCTTCTCTCGCAACACCTTGGAATCAACAGCGGAAAGCAGTTTGTAGTCACAGTTAAGATTTCCGTCATCGTCTTCACGAAGACGGTATCGAAGTACGTAATCACGCTTAAGGTTGTCAAGGGCAACATCATTGGCATCATAATCCGTGAAGTTATAGTTGTCATATACATTGAATATTGAAAGTACATTCAAATCACTCACAAGGACTTTAAAAAACTTTTTTGACAGGCTCTCTTTATAGTCGACAGAAGCATCCTCAACTGATATTGAAGGCAGTTTGTCTACTTTTTTGATGATCTCGATTGTCGCATCTGCTCCATACAGGCTCAATGCTGTAAACATAATGATTAGTATTTTGTACAATGTTATTCCTTAGCTGTTAAAATAATATCCAGGTTTATCGCCTTCCGGTCAGGATGAGCCGGAAACTGGTGCAGTGCATTCAAGCACCGGTCAACCGCTTCGCGAAAAAGTCCGTCATCGGAGTGTAGCACCCTAAAGGAAACCAACACACCATAAGCATCGATTTCCAACCTAACTTTGGCAGATTTCCCTACTCCCTCGGCAGGAGGGAAAAACTTTGAATAGATTTCCGCATGTATTTTAGCCAAATATTCATCAACAACACCAGAAGAGTCACCTACAACTTTGATACGCTCTTTTGAGAGTCTGAGATTCTTCACCAAAGAACTTGCTTCAGTAGACTCTACCTTCTTCGTGTCTTTTGTCTGAATACGTTTTTGGATCTTTTTTAGAAACTTATCGTCCACCTTGGATGTTTTACTCTTGTTGCGTTTGACAAGTTCTTTTGTCTCAACCTCTCCAAACAGAGAAGAGAGGTCCGTGTTCACTTTTTTGGTCGGGACTTCTATCGTCTCTAAACGCTTTTCTTCCTTGGGCTCTTCCTTCTCCTGTTTTGTCTTAGTCACTTTCTTGGGAGGGGCAATAGGAATACTGTTCAGATTGACAGCGATATAATCGGCTGAACTAAGCTGTATCTGCTTAATACGGCTTTGCTGCATAACAAAGAGCAAAAAAGCGATCGAGAAGATCAGAAACGATGAAAAAGAGACAATAGCACCTAATAAGAAATAAAAGTCATTGTTACGTGAAGGCACAACTTATCCGTTGGTAGCTAAAGACACTTCAGAAAAACCTGCCCGCTTCACTGCAGAAAGGATCATCATAACGTCACCGTAGCCTAAACGTTTGTCTGCTGATATCATGACCGCCGATTTAATGTCCAGGTTGTCCTGAGCGTACAGATAAAAGTTATCTTCAAAATCATCAAACTTGAACTTCTCAGCATTAAGCAGGATCTCTTTTTTGTGATTGATGACAATATTTACAGGCTTCTTCTTGCTCAAGGCTTTTTTCGCAGACCCATGGGGAAGTTTTATTAGCTCTTCATAAACGATCGTCGGTGCGATCACCATCAAAATAGCCAATAAAACCAACATCACGTCCACTAGGGGCGTGATATTAAGTTCTGGGTTTTCATCCCACTCATAATGCATCGTCAGACCTAATTTTTTGACTTAGCCAACAAAGCGTCTGACTGCATACGGATAAGACCCGACAGTTCATACGCTTCTCGCTTGAGTACCTGATGAAAGGTATAGGCAAAAATAGCCACAAAAATACCCGCAGCCGTTGCGATCAGTGCATCTGAGACACCCGCTGCTATCAAAGACATAGAAGCCGAAGCCTGACCGATATCTTTAAAGGTGTCCAAAATAGAGACAACCGTACCAAACAGACCTATAAAAGGCGAAGTGGATGCTACAACAGACAAAAGACTGAGTCCTTTTGTAGCATCTTTAGTCGCAGCATATTGACACAGGTCCAATATCTCTTTACTCAGATTACTGCTTCGTTTTAGAAAAGGATCGATATAAGAAAGCTTGGATACAGAAGAAGAGCCCATAAGCAGGGATTCAAGAGACTCTTTCTCTTGAGACACCCAGCTTTGAAGGGAGAAATACCTGTAAACAAATGCCCAGGTAATCGATATAAAGTAGACAGACAGCACCGCCAACACAAGAAGTGTGACGGGATGAGAGTCTGATATAAAAGTCGAGAGTGACTGAAACATTAAAGCAGGTTCTGTGCAGCTGTCTCAAGTTTTGCAGAAACAGCAGCGATAGCAGCCGAGTTATCAGAAGCAGCAGCAACAAGCGCTTTCGCGTCAGCAAGAGCTACAGCGATATCACTTTCGTTGTCACCACGGATAGCTACAGCACCGTCAGCAAGAACAATGACCTTGTTCTCATCAACCTGGACATGGCCCCAGTTAACGACAACAGATTCAGTCACCTTGTCTTCCTTGACAAAGTCGATCACACCTGCACTTAAAAGTGTAGTCAGTGATGCGTGATCAGGAAGAACACCAAACTCGCCTTCTTCACCCGGAAGTGTGACTGAAGTCACAGATCCGTTAAAGATAGGTCCGCTTGGAGTAACGATCTCAAGTTGAAGAGTATTCATAGAAACTCCTATTTGTTTTTCTCATATTTAGCGATTGCTTCATCCATACCGCCAACCATATAGAAAGCAGATTCTGGCATATGATCGTAATCACCGTTTAGAATACCTTTGAAGCCAGCGATTGTGTCTTCAAGTTTAACATATTTACCAGGAGCACCTGTAAATACTTCAGCAACAAAGAAAGGCTGAGAAAGAAACTTCTCAATCTTACGAGCACGTTCAACAACATTTTTGTCGTCTTCAGAAAGCTCATCCATACCAAGAATCGCGATGATATCCTGAAGGTCTTTATACTTTTGCAATGTCTGCTGAACACCGCGTGCAACGCCGTAGTGCTCATCACCGATGATCGCAGCGTCAAGAAGACGAGACGTTGAATCAAGTGGATCAACTGCAGGGTAGATACCTTTTTCAGCGATCTTACGGTTAAGTACTGTTGTTGCATCAAGGTGAGCAA
>JBFEYG010000145.1:0-6614 GCA_041562275.1 Sulfurimonadaceae bacterium
CACTGTTCCGTTCACCCGATCAAAGAACGGGCGAAGCTTTCCGAGCGCTTCAAGATTTTGTCCATACCGCACACCGTCATCATCTTCCATAATGCTTCCAAGCTTCGTGTCATAGACAATAGGTGCTATCTCCTCTTTAAAAATACCGCCTTTGATAGCCGCCTCTGCTTTTTTGTGGCTTTGTAAAGCAAACTGATCCTGTTCAGCTCTGTCTATACCGAAATCTTGGGCCAATATCTCTGCAGTCGAACCCATCATAAGACCACTCACTGGATCGGTCAAGCCCTGCATCAGACCAACGATGGGCTTAAGGTAGCGGGGACGAAAGTGTGTCAAGGTATACAGTCTTTCACTCAAAGACTTGGCTTTGAAAAGTGCTTCAAAGAGTTCTGTCATCTGTTTATTGTACATCAGCGGTACATTACTCATAGACTCGACCCCTCCACTCATAAATATCTCACCGTCGCCCGCCATGATCTTTGCCGCTGCCGATGTGATAGACTCCATTCCCGAAGCACAGTTTCTATGGACCGTATAGGCAATGGTAGAATCAGGGAAACCTGCTTCCAAGGCAATAACTCGTGCTACATTGGCTGCATGTCCCGGCTGAGAGACATTTCCCATAATGATCTCATCATACTCGTCAAAGGCTATTCCTACCCGCAATGCAAGTTCTTGCACAATAAATGCGCCAAGCTTTTCCGCTTGGATACTTTTTAGTTTTCCGCCTGCTTTTGCTATGGGTGTACGTATACCGTCTATAATCGCAATTCGCTCTTTCATGATATTTCCCTACCTTCATTTATACTGTAAAAACTTTCGATCTCTGCCGCATAAAGTTCTTCTGCTTTTTTACGCGAGACTTTCATCGAGGGTGTCAACACACCTGATTCTATACTCACTCTTTCACTCCCGATATGATATTTTTGTATCTGTTCCCAATGGTTAAGCTTTTGATTTGCCTTTTTAATAAGGTTCATGACGATCCCTTGTATCTGGCGATGATTGACAAGGTCTTCAAAGCTTATCTCGCCAAGCTCTTTTCTTTGCGCAAAAGCTTCAAGAAGGGTCTCGTCCATAAAGATCAAAGCAGAGACAAAAGGTCTGTTATCGGCGATGACAACCGCATAATCTATCCATTTGTTTGCCGTGATCTGCTGTTCTATGGCAATCGCAGAGACATATTTTCCATTAGAAGTCTTGAACAGTTCTTTTTTGCGCGATATCAGCGTAATAAACCCATCCTCGTCGATCTTTGCCAGGTCACCTGTATGAAGCCATCCATCAGCATCGATTGTCTCTTTGCTCTTCTGCGGCTGCTTGTGATAGCCCAACATCACACATGCACCTCGCGTTAAGAGTTCTGAGTCCTCTGCGAGTTTGACTTCTACATGCGCATAGGGTTTTCCACAAGTACCGACTTTGTTGGCTTGGGGCGTATTCACACTGATCACGGGAGAGCTCTCCGTAAGGCCGTAGCCTTGATACAAAGGTATGCCGACATTATGGAAGAACCGGTAGACCGGTAAAGACAGAGGTGCCCCGCCTGTTATCAGGTACTTCAGATCACCGCCAAGTGCCTCAAGCAGTTTAGCGTAGACGAGTCGGGCAAAGAGTTTGTCCATAAGGCACGTTTCTTCACTGTTCGGATCTTTTTGATTAGCTCTGTAAAACGCTGCCTTGGCTATGAGCCACTTGATCCCTTTTGCCGAAGCTGCATTTTCATGCATCTTGTTATAGATCTTGTCCAGAAGCCGCGGGACCACTGTCATCACCGCCGGTTTGACTTCCTTTAGAAGGTTTCCGACATTCTTGACATCATCGGCAAAATAGATCGAGACGCCTGTACTCAGATAGAAGCTCATGACCATACGCTCAAAAATATGCGCCAGGGGAAGAAAGCTGAGTACTTTATACTCACCTTTCATCTCAAAACAACGCCGTGTATCTATGATCTGCGTTATAAGGTTTTTGTGCGAGAGTTCGACACCCTTAGGCACCCCGGTAGAACCACTGGTATAGATGATGGTAGCAAGATCGTTCTCATCAATATGAGGCTTTGAATAAGAGGTGTTATCTGTTATAAAACTCTCCCAAGACTCGATGTTCTCACCTTCCGCAATGATATCTCTGACAAGTATCAGTTTCATCTCGCTCACAAAAGGCAAGAGCTGATCAAACTTATCCGTAGAAGCGATATAAACATATTCTATATCTGCGTCACTGAGTTGATAACGAAGGTTCTCCATGGATATATTAGCGAACATAGGGACCGATACTGCCCCTAGGGATTGCAGGGCATAGTCGACCATAAGCCAAAAAGGTGAAGGATCGGAGATGATAGCGACAGAAGTACCCTGCTTTACACCGCTGGCTTCAAAAGAACTTGCCAAGGCACGGACAGTATGGACAAATTCCTGTGAGGATACAGCCACCCACTCTGAACCGTCCAAGTAGTTAAGATAGGTCTTGTTATCAATCTCATTTTCAATGTAATCAACGATCTCAGAGAGAGTCTTGCAGTTAAACATACGACATCCTTAAATGACAGTCAACAAATCTGTAAGTCATTATAACCCATTCCTTTTACTATTTAAACATTATATAACTTTTTTGAATATTTTAAGAAAAACTTACTGTATTTTTTAAGGTTTTATTATGAAAACAAATAAAATATTCCTAACCAAAAAAGAGTCTGCTAAATCTGATATAATTTAAGAACAAAAACATGGGCGAAAGGACAAATATGCGTGAGGAGCCTCATTTTTATGCTGTTATCATCGGAAGCGAAATACTCGACCGCAGAAGAGAAGACAAGCACTTTAACTATCTTTCCCAGGCATTAGAGACCAAAGGATTTACACTTTTCGCCTCCTTTCTAATAAAAGACGACGCTGAACTGATCACAAGGACCTATAACATGATCAAAGAAGACCCCCAAGCGATCATGTTCAGCTTCGGAGGTATCGGTTCAACTCCTGATGACCTTACCCGACAACTCAGCGCAGACGTGTTTTCAGACGGAAAACTCTATCGTCACCCTCAGTTTGAAAAAGACATCATCACACGTTTAGGGGAAAGGGCTTATCCCCATCCGATAAAGATGTCAGACCTTCCCAAAGAGGCAGGGCTTTTGCACAACCCTGTTAACAATATGTCCGGATTCCATCTGCATCAAAAGTATTTCTTTATGCCGGGATTTCCGCAGATGGCCCATCCAATGATAGACGAGATCGTTTCGACCTATCTTCCTCAGAGTACAAGAACCTATACCAAAAGGTTTATAGCTCAAGTCGGTGAAGGACGGCTGACCCACTTGATGATGGATGTTCCTGCAGAGATAGAACTCTCTTCCTTACCTATGATGAACGAACTGCAGGCCAGTGTCGAGTTTTCATTAAGTGCCAAAGATGAAGCACTGATGAGCAAACACTTCACACGTTTCATAGACTTCCTTGACAGTGAAGATATCGAGTATAGACTTCTATGAAGATCCCATTTTTCTTTTTACTTTTTCTGGGCGTCATGGGTCTGTTCAACTACTACATCTACAGACGTTTCTTAAAAAAGCTGCACCCTCCGTTTGACAGCTATACTTTTATCATCCCTTCTGTCTTAATGATTGGTGAGATCCTCTTTGTCGCAGAAGCACTCTGGGATCTTTTCGTGGATTCCCCTGCGCTTTATTTTCTTCTCTCCGCTTCGATCGGTATCACCTTCTTACTCTTTGTAACCGCTGTCTTTTATGACCTTAACCTCTCTCTGTTCAGACGTGTTCCCTTCCAGGCAAGCCGCCGAAAGTTTATCAAGATAGCGTTTGATACGACCATGCTTATCTTGGCTTTCAGCTACTTATTCAAGGGCATTAAAGGCGGTTTTTCTATTCCAATATTAAATACTATCAATGTCAATATAAAAGATTTTGGTGAAGATGAATATGTGATCATGCAGTTGAGTGATATTCATGTGGGAAGAAGTATAAAGAAGCGCTTTATTGAAGAACTGGTACGAAGGGTCAATGCAGAAAAGCCTGATATTGTCGTGATCACGGGTGACTTGATCGATAATGCTATAGAAAAGATAAAAGATGATCTTTCACCCTTAACAGAACTCATTGCCCCGTGCTATTTTATCTTGGGCAATCATGAATATTTCCATGGAGCCTCAGAGACGATTGCCTTCATCAAAAGTCTAGGAATACGTGTCTTGCTGAACGAATCTGAGATCATAGACAAACGTTTCAATTTGGTCGGTCTTACCGACGTCATCGGTGAACGCATCGGCGAATATCCTATGGATATCGAAAAGGCCTATAAAGATATCGATTCGGCGCTTTGCACTGTTGTCCTTGGCCATCAGCCAAAAAGCATACTGCGTCTGCAAGACAGACCCTGTGACCTTATGCTCAGTGGCCACACCCATGGCGGTCAAATCTTTCCCTTTGGCCTGCTTGTGATGGTCGATCAGCCCTATCTTGCCGGACTCTATCAACACAGTGAAGATCAGCAGATCTTTGTATCCCGCGGTGCAGGATATTGGGGACCGCCTATACGTGTGATGGCACCCAGCGAAATATCCAAGATCATCATCAAAGGCACGCTAATATGAGAACCCTATACATTTTATTGATCAGCATCAATCTCTATGCCCTCTCTATCATCGACAAGCCTATCATCTTTGATGAACAGCGTCTGCTGTTGACGCAACAATACATTTCAAAGCATTATGGTCTTAATGCGGATGAGACCAAGATCACTCCGCGTGTCATCGTGATCCATTGGACAGCCAGCAATGACTTCAATGCCTCTATGGAACGCTTTATCAGACCTACCCTCTCCTGCGACAGGACAGATATCAACAAGGCATCCAACCTTAATGTCTCTGCACATTTTATGGTCGACAGAGACGGCCGGATTTACAGGCTTATGGATGAGACGACAATGGCCCGACATGTCATAGGGCTCAACCACTGTGCCATAGGGATCGAAAACGTTGGAGGCGAAGGCAATACCAACAATCTCACACCATCGCAGCTGCAAGCCAACCTAGAACTTATCAAATACCTTCAAGACAAATACACCAGCATTGATTACCTCATCGGACATTACGAGTATACGGATTTTACCAATCATCCGCTTTGGCTCGAAAAAGACAGCTCTTACAGGACGATCAAGCATGATCCTTCGCCCTCTTTTATGCAAGAGTTGCGCTTGTCTTTTCCCCACTTGAAAACAGCGCCTGAGCTATAGTCATGATAACGCATCCCTTCTTTTACCTTCTAATCATGGCTCTTGTATCAGCCTTGGCCCTTTTTCTTTCCAAAAAAGAGTATTCGATATTTAAATATATCCCGCCTATCGTACTTCTGTATATATCTGTCATGCTGTTAAGTTCATGGGGTATCGTTGAGAAGAATGATGCGATCACACAAAGTTACAGTACGTTAAAAAGCAACCTCTTGCCTGCTATGCTTTTTTTAATGCTGCTGCCCAACAGGATCTCTTCGCTATTCAAACTTGGCGGGAAGATGCTTGTGACCTTCTTCCTGGCATCCGGCTCTCTTTTTCTCGCCTTTATCCTAAGTTTTATGCTTTTTTCACATCAGGCATCTGATATCGAGATACTGGGTCCGCTTGCCGGTTCATGGATGGGAGGAACGGGAAATATGCTTGCCGTAGCCGCCGCTATCGATGCCAGTGAGAACGCTGTCGGGATTACGATGCTTATTGATTCAGTCGACTACAGCCTTTGGGTCATGTTTCTTCTGCTGCTTGTCCCTCTTGCCTCCTCTTTCAATCGTTTCACCAAAGCGACTGATCCTATCTTGGATGTGGACTTTGAAGACAGGTGCGCACTTCATTTTTCCTATCGCGGATACCTATGGCTTCTTCTGTCTGCCCTGCTTGTCTCTTTATTCTCTCAGCTTGGCGGTATTTATCTCTCAACGCTTTTTGGTTCTGCTACGACCTGGAGTGTCATCATCGCGACCCTCTTTGGTATAGCCTTTGCCTTCAGCCCTCTGGCCAAGATAAAAGGTTTACAGTCTACGGCCAATGCGATGCTCTACCTGCTTATCGCACTTATCGCCTCAAGAGCTGATATACGTTTTGATCTGAATCTTCTTTCCTATCTGCTCATGGGTCTGTCTGTATTGTCTATACATGCACTTTTGATGTTTCTATTTGCCAAACTCTTTCGACTTGACCTCTTCAGTGTCTCTGTCGCTTCTTTGGCCAATGTAGGCGGAATTGCTTCTGCACCTATACTTTCGGCAGCATACGCCCAGAGTCTTGTCGGTATCGGAGTCTTAATGGCAACACTGGGGTATGTCATAGGGACCTTCGGCGCACTGTTTTTGACGCAGATATTGAGGTGGATCGTATGAAGATCACCCGCTTTGAGACCGCCAAGCTCAGCATAGGACTGAAAAAGCCTTTTATCACCGCTTTGCGCCGTGTCGAAAATGTCAATGACATCATCATCAAGATATATACTGACACCTCTCTTGTAGGATACGGTGAAGCCTGTGCCGTCACAGCCATTACAGGAACAACAAACGAAGATGTCGTCCAGGAACTCACCCAAACAATCTTTCCTGCACTGACTGGTCAAGA
>JBFEYG010000146.1:0-6564 GCA_041562275.1 Sulfurimonadaceae bacterium
CGGTGTCATCGCTGACTTCGATATGACGGAAAAGATGATCCGTAAGTTTATTCAAAAAGCCCATGGACGATCGGCACTTATCAGTCCTCGTATCATCATATGTGTCCCTTACGGACTGACTCAGGTCGAGCGTAAAGCTGTCCGTGAATCGGCACTTTCGGCAGGTGCACGCGAAGTATTTTTGATCGAAGAACCAATGGCGGCAGCTATCGGTGCAGGTATAGATATCCGTGAGCCTCAGGGTAACCTGGTCGTCGATATCGGCGGAGGAACAACAGAGATCGGTGTGGTCTCTTTGGGCGGACTTGTACTTTCGAAGTCGATCCGTGTAGCGGGTGACAAGATCGATCAGGCGATCATCGACTATGTCAAGCGCAAGTACAACCTTCTTATTGGCGAACGTTCTGCCGAAGAGATCAAGATCGCTATTGGTACGGCGATGCCATTGGATGAAGAGATGACGATGATCATTAACGGACGTGATCAGGTCGAAGGTCTGCTAAGCTCGATCGAGCTTAGCAGTGAAGATGCACGTGAAGCGATGCGTGACCCCTTGAAAGAGATCGGGGATGCACTTCGTAATGTGCTTGAGGTCATGCCTCCTGACCTTGCAGGTGATATCGTCAACCACGGGATCATCTTGACAGGCGGCGGTGCTCTTATCCGTCAGCTTGACAAGTTCCTTTCCGAGCTGATAAAGATACCTGTATATGTCGCAGATGAGCCGCTTCTGGCTGTTGCAAAAGGAACCGGACGCGCACTTGAAGAGATAGACCTCCTTCAGGAACTTTTCGAGCATGAATAGAGAGCTGGTCGGCTTTCTATTTTTAGGATTCGCCATCTTGATCGGCGTCTTAAAATTCACAAACTGGATACAAGACCCTTTTGTCGGGGCTTTGAACAGTGTTAAAAACTATTATCACGAGAGTGTAGAGAGCATAGACTCAAGCATCGATGAACACTTCAATCAGCAAGCAACTATCCAAAGACTTCAAGCAGAAAATAAAAAATACCAAGAAAACAGCCTATTGGCACATGAGTTTGCCAGCGAATTGAATGAAATATTCATTGAGCATGAGTCTTCTTTCGAGATATCTCCAAAAGTGCAGCTGGTAAAGACACTTTCGTATGCAAAGTTCGGTGATATCAACCGCGTCTGGCTTGACATGAAAGACTACAATACCTCTAAAGTCTACGGGCTTGTTGCCAACGGGGTCACAGCAGGTATTGTGACCTTTAAGCATGACCAGCCAATGGCACTTTTGAACTCAGATTACAAATGCTCGTACGCCGTATATGTGGGTAAAAAAAGAGCCCCGGGCATCGTACACGGAAAAAACACCAAAGAGATGCTGGTCGAGTTCATCCCCAACTGGATCAAGATAGAAGTGGGTGACGAAGTCTATACCAGCGGTTTGGACAATCTCTTTTTTAGAGCATTGAAGGTGGGTAAAGTCATTAAAGTGACACAATCACAAGGCTTTCAGAATGCCTTGATCCAACCTTATTTTGATGTGACCCAGCCGGGCTACTTTCATGTGATCATGAAAAGGTACTGATCATCAAACCTGCGGCTTTGGAGCATCTCAATACGCTCTTGGAGATGATCAAGAGGATGACAAAAGAGAATGCGGAATTAAAAGCCGAGATAAAAAAACTCAAAAATACAGAGCATAACGCTTCTAAAAAAACGAATAAAAAAAATAAAATGAAGTCAAAACAAGAGAGTGGGCCTTCACTTTTTTGAAGATTCGTTACATCTTTTTCCCCCTGTTTTTAGGCTGACTTATATCTTTTATAAAAAAAACAAAATACCGACCCCTTTTCTCATCCATTTTTAAGTGCTTAATCGCTATAATCAACAAATTTTTTTATGCAAATATATTTTATAAGTACTAAAGGGTCACAATGCCAAAAAGAGACGATATAAAAACCATTTTACTGATCGGTTCGGGACCGATCGTTATTGGACAAGCCTGCGAGTTTGACTACTCGGGAACACAAGCGGTAAAGACGCTTAAAGAGCTTGGATATCGTGTCGTATTGATCAACTCTAATCCTGCGACCATCATGACAGACCCTGAATTTGCAGATAGAACCTATGTGGAGCCTATCACTCCCGAGATCATTGCTGAGATCATCAAAAAAGAGAATGTCGATGCAGTCCTTCCGACTATGGGTGGTCAGACAGCATTGAATGCTGCGATGAAAATGCATGAAAGAGGCATGCTTGAAGGCGTGGAGTTTTTGGGTGCCAATCCTGAAGCGATCCACAAGGGTGAAGACCGTCAGGCCTTTAAAGAAGCGATGATCAAGATCGGGATGGACCTTCCGCATTCACGCTATGCCTACAATATGGACGATGCTCTGGCTGCTGCCGAAGAGATCGGTTTTCCTCTGATCATCCGTGCCTCGTTTACCCTTGCAGGTGGCGGATCGGGAGTTGCGTATAACATCGATGAGTACAAGACACTTGCCCAGCGTGGTCTGGATGAGAGTCCAGTAAACGAGATCCTGATCGAAGAGTCTCTTCTTGGCTGGAAAGAGTACGAGATGGAGGTCATCCGTGACAAGGCGGACAACTGTATCATCATCTGTTCTATCGAGAACTTTGATCCGATGGGTGTGCATACGGGTGACTCTATCACCGTTGCACCGGCACTGACACTGACAGACAAAGAGTATCAGCGTATGCGTGATGCTTCGTTTGATATCTTGCGTGAGATCGGTGTGGATACGGGCGGATCAAATGTACAGTTTTCGGTCGATCCGAAGACGGGTCGTATGATCGTTATCGAGATGAACCCGCGAGTATCGCGTTCGTCTGCACTTGCATCCAAGGCTACGGGTTACCCGATCGCCAAGATAGCGACGCTTTTAGCGGTGGGTTATACGCTTGACGAACTGACGAACGATATCACGGGAACACCGGCATCTTTTGAGCCGGTCATCGATTATGTCGTCACCAAAGTACCGCGTTTTACTTTTGAGAAGTTTCCTGAAGCGGACTCGACACTTACCACAGGAATGAAGTCTGTGGGCGAGGCAATGGCGATAGGGCGTACTTTTAAAGAGTCTTTTCAAAAGGCTCTGTGTTCTTTGGAAGAGGGATACAGCGGGTTCGACTGCATGGAAGGCGATATAGAGTTTATCCAGCATGAGATCCGCCGTCCTAATGCCAAACGTATGTTGTATGTTGCCGAAGGTTTTCGCCGCGGCATGACGCATGAGGAGATCTTTGCACTGTGCAAGATCGATCCGTGGTTCTTGTATCAGCTGGAAGAACTTGTCGCTTTTGAAAAGACACTCGATATCGATATCCTCAATGATGCAGAGCGTTTCAGACTGGCAAAGACACAGGGCTTTTCAGACAAGAAGATCGCACAGCATATCAACAGAAACTCAAATATCACACAGAGTGAGAACGATGTCTACAATGCGCGTAAACGTCTGGGTATCCATTTGGAGTACAATGAGGTCGACACCTGTTCAGCAGAGTTCGAAGCCTTGACTCCGTATCTCTATTCGACAACGAACATCACCAAACTTCCAAGCATCACAAACCGTGTAGACGAGAACAAGCGCAAAGTTATGATCCTTGGCGGCGGGCCTAACCGTATCGGTCAAGGTATCGAGTTTGACTACTGTTGTGTTCATGCTGCTTTTGCACTTAAAGAGATGGGTATAGAGACACTTATGTACAACTGTAACCCGGAAACGGTCTCAACGGATTATGATACGTCTGATGTACTCTATTTTGAACCAATCGATTTTGAACATGTCCGTGAAGTGATCGAGTATGAGCAGCCGGACGGTATCATCGTTCACTTCGGAGGGCAGACGCCTTTGAAACTGGCAAATCCTCTGACGGCGATCGGCGCGAAGATCTCGGGAACACCGGCTAAGGTCATCGATCTTGCCGAGGACAGAGAGAAGTTCTCTGCCTTTGTCGAAGAACATGGCCTCAAGCAGCCTCGCAACGGTCTTGCAACGACTAAAGAGCAGGCAGTGACGATTGCAGAAGCTTTGACCTATCCTGTTTTGGTCCGTCCTTCATTTGTCCTTGGCGGGCGTGCTATGCGTATCGTCTATAATTCGGATGAACTACGTACCTACATGGACGAGGCAGTATCCGTCTCCAATGATGCACCGGTGCTTGTCGACAAGTTCCTGGATCAGGCAGTCGAGCTTGATGTCGATGCTATCTGTGACGGTACAGACGTGTACATCGGGTCGGTTATGCAGCATATTGAAGAGGCAGGTATCCACTCGGGGGATTCGGCTTGTTCACTTCCTCCTGTAAATCTTTCGGATGACCTTATCGCCCAAGTAGAGCAACAGACGAAGACGATCGCTCTGGGTCTGGGTGTTGTCGGTCTGATGAACATACAGTATGCGATCTATCAGGATGAGATCTATCTGATCGAAGTCAACCCGCGTGCTTCACGTACGGTTCCTTTTGTCTCCAAGGCGACGGGTATGCCGCTTGCAAAAGTAGCGACACGTGTTATGATGGGTGATCCTTTACGTGATGCTCTTGCTTTTTATGATAACTACAATATTGTTATGGAAGGCGAGGGTCTTCTCAAACCGCGTCTTAAAAACCATATCTCCCTCAAAGAAGCGGTATTTCCGTTTAACAAGCTCTACGGAGCCGACCTTGTGTTGAGCCCTGAGATGAAGTCAACGGGTGAGGTCATGGGTATCTCAAAGAACTTCGGTACATCATTCGCGAAGTCTCAGATGGCAGCGGGGAACAAAATCCCGACGAAGGGAACCTGTTTCCTTTCTTTCATAGACATGGACAAGCAGCATGCGCCTGAGATCGCAAAAGGTCTGAGCGAGAACGGCATCAAGCTGATCGCAACCAAAGGAACGGCGGAAGTGATCAGAGCTGCAGGTATAGACTGCGAGACAGTCCTGAAGATCTCCGAAGGACGTCCGAACATCGAAGATATCATGAAAAACGGTGATATCGCTATGGCGATCAACACCTCTGACAATAAGACAGCCAAAGAAGATGCTGTCAAGATCCGTCAGATAGTCTTGCGTATGAACATACCTTATTTCACGACACTTTCAGCTGCACGCGCCGCAATTGAAGCATTGGTACAGATGAAAAACGAGAATTGGAATGAACCGGTTCCTTTACAAGACTACCTTGCAGAATAAGCTCTGGCTTGTTCAGACCGATACGACTGTCGGCTTCCTCTCCCAAGACGGGGCTATGCTTGCACGCTTGAAAGAGCGGGATGAAAGCAAACCTTTCGTTCAGGTCGCTGCTACTTTTAAAACCCTTAAGAAGTTTGTCCGTATCCCGAAAGAACACAAGATACGGGTTCGCCGTACTGCAAAGACAACCTATGTCTATCCCAATAACAAAGCGATACGTGTTGTCAAAGAGCAGAGGCATGCAAAGTTCTTAAAGCCCTTTGAATGGTTTTACTCCACCTCTGCAAATGAGAGGTCTCTGGCCTACTGCAAAGTCTTTGCTTTTGCCAAATCTGATATAATCGTTGAAGATAGTAAAGGTCTGTATGAGGGAGAAGCATCCCGTATCTACCGTTTGCATAAACACAAAACAGAAAGATTGAGGTAAGTATCATGGGAAGTAAACTGGGCAGTGCTTTTTTAGCAGGTATGTTTTTTACGTTTTTCTTGGATTTCTTTTTTATCTTGGGTCTGTTTCTGAACTACATACAGGCGCAGGAGATCGATGTCTACTATAATGTACTTTTTGCGGATCATCAGAACATATTCTTGTATGCGCTTGGGGTGGTGGTATTTGGCTATCTGTTTCTATTCGTCAATACCAAGACAGCGGTCATCGTCTTTATCGCCAGCTTCGCCTTTGTCAATCTGACGCAGATACCTTTTATAGGAAAATATGTGGGTGAGATGATGTTTGCACAAGAGAACAAGATTATCTCATCGGGCAAGCATACCTACATCGGCAAGGTGGTCTATGAAGGACGGGACAAGTTCTGGTTTTATGATGAGGAGCTAAAAGATATCATTACGTTACAAAAGGATATGATAAATGAATAACAAGTTTCAAAACAGGGTGTCAGGCATTGCCTTGGGCAGTATGAGCCTGGTAGTGATGAGTGCCTTGAGCGGATGTGTTCAAGAACAGCAAGAGCCGAAGAACAGGATCTTGACTATAGAGCAAACCGCTGCGGGTAAATACACTGTTATTGAAGAGGTGCCGACTGAAGGTCCGTCGCGCGCTATCATCCGCGAACGCGATGAAAACGGATTTGTCACTGAAAGACTGATGAGTGAAGATGAGATGCGTGTCCTTGCAGAGCAGGAATATCAAAAAGTCCAGGAAGGGCGTTCCGAGACGACTCAGGGTGAGAATACAGGCGGAATGGGTCTTGGCGGGACAATCCTTGCTGTTGCGGCGGGCTCTCTTCTTGGAAACATGATCGCCAACCAGTTGATGGGAAACAAGAACTTCTCTCAAAATGCCAACCATGTCAACAAGTCAGCCTATCATGCACAAAAACGTGCAGGCGGAGCAAGCAGCAAGAAAAGCTTTTTCTCAAAGATGACCTCCTC
>JBFEYG010000147.1:0-6534 GCA_041562275.1 Sulfurimonadaceae bacterium
GCTAAATCAAAAGCGCAAAAATACGAGCTTCATTCGGGTGTAGTCTCGTCTTGTAATCCTCAAGATCCGGATTGGACCGTTCGGTTCAGCAGCGGCTATTATGATGATGAGGATCAGTGGATGCAGCTTTACAACGCCCGCCTTTACGCCGGAGCAGTCCCTGTCTTTTATATTCCTTATTTTGCTTATCCTACGGACAGAACACGCCGTTCAGGCCTTCTCCGTCCGACTTTCGGACTTTCCAATGATGAAGGGTTTATGTACCAACAGCCTATCTACATCGCGGAAGATCCGCAATGGGATCTTGAACTTCTGCCGCAGATACGTACAAAACGCGGACGTGGTCTCTACTCGGTACTGCGTTTTACGGATTCACCCAAGTCGACTGGATCGGTTGTCATTGGCGGTTTCAAAGAAGACCGTTCGTATCTGGAAGCCTTTAATCTTAAGAATGAGAAACATTATGGTGCAGAATTCGACTATCAGCACAGAGACTTTTTAAAGACTTGGTTTGACTGGGAAGCCGGCGGAAGTTCAGGTATCTATTCAGATCTAACCTACCTGAATGATGTTGAGTATCTCAACTTGAAAGAGAACGACTCCTTAAACTACTCTACGGACTCTCAGGTCACGTCGAAGGTGAACCTCTTTTTAAACCAGAGCGAAGATTATTTCGGGTCTTATTTCAAGTACTTTATCGACCTTAACAAAGAGACAAATGTAGATACGATTCAAAGACTTCCAGCCATTCAATATCATCATTATCTCAATACTCTTTTAGATGATCATTTTATGTACTCCATTGATTATCGTGGCACCAATTTTTACAGAGAGACGCGGAAAAGTGCTATCCAAAATGAACTTTCTGTACCGCTTGATCTACAGTTTGCTCTTTTTGATGAGTATGTGACCCTGACATTAAGCGAGAAACTGTATGCCTCACATATCAGTTTTTACGGTTCAGCTAATCCTAATGACCCCAATGACTCGGTAAGTCCTTATGTTCAGCAGCCTGCAAATGGCTACTCTCCGGGAGTATACGGACGTGATATCCAAGCTGTCCAATTGAACAGCAGCGTGGTCAAAGGTTTTGATGACTTTACGCATACAATGAGTTTTACAGCAGGGTATCAGCATCCGGGAACAGAGAAAAAAACGGGTTTTTATGATGATTATGAAGCAGAGTTTGATGAGATCCGTGCGGATAATGTCCGGTGTGATGCAGGCCCATGTGAATACGATACGATCGAAGATATACTGGAGCAGGGTTCATTGGAGTTTACCCAGTATATCTTTACGGCGGATCAGGGTGAAAAGCTCTATCATAGACTTAAGCAGCCTCTGATCTATGAGAAAGGCTATGATAAATACGGCGATCTTGAAAATGAATTGCGCTATTACTTTACAAAAGCGTTGAACTTCTATAACAATACCTTTTATAATTATGACAGAAACGTCATCTCAAAGACTCAAAACTCAATAGGGTATAATAATGGCATTTTTATCGGGAACCTTTCACACCTATATGAAGACAGATTGGTCCAGGATCAGCTCACAGCAGCTGAAGAACGTTTGAGAACACGGTATCTGACAGCGGATGCACGTTACAACTATTCACAAAGGTGGCAGTACTTTGCGGGATATGCTTATGATATTGAGAACAGTGAGACAAAGAACCGTAACCTTGGATTTTTATTTAATAAACGATGCTGGAGTGTCCAATTGAAATATGTTGAGAATATCCGTCCGACCTTGGCCACCATAAACGGTGTGTCAGAAACATCCTCTATCAAAGACAGGGTGCTTTATCTCACATTGAACCTGCGACCGTTGGGTGGTATGGAAGTAGATTACAAATCATCGGAGAACAGATGAGTTTAGAAGCTAAAGTCGGTGCTTTTGTCGCATCGGGCCTGATCGTACTTTTTTTACTTTCAACACAGGTAAATGATCTGGGGAGTTTCAACGAAGCGGGTAAAAGAATCAATGCCTATATAAAAGATGCCTCAGGCCTTGAACTTAAAGGCAAGGTGAAACTCAACGGTGTGGAAGTAGGGTATATCGATGATATATCGCTGGTCGATCATAAGGTCAAATTACGCTTCTTTATCCATGAAGGCATTGATATTCCTGTAGATTCTACGGTGATGGTGACTCAAGATACTGTTTTGGGAGGGAAGCTGATCAACATCAGTATTGGTTCTTCTAATGAATACCTGTCTGAAGACGGTGCCTTGAGCGAGGTGGGTCGTTTGGCCTCTTTTGAAGAGACCAGTGACACGGTTGACAAAGCGGCTGAAGAGGTACGTCTGTTTATGGTCGAGCTTCGTGAAGTGATCGCGGAGAACAGAAAAAACCTGTATAGTGCACTTGAAAACTTCAAGAGTATGGGAGAAGAGTTCACGCAGACGGGTAAGACCGTTAATGATAAACTGCCTGACATCATGAAACAGATCGATTCCTTGACTAAACGTTTTGACAGTGTAGGCGGAACGCTGGATGAGAAGCTGCCCGTCGCAATGAATAAGTTTATCTCACTCGAAGACAATATCACCGAGATACTTGAGGACAACAAAAAACCGCTAAACAGTGCTTTAGTCTCTGCGGACGAGTTCTTTACAAGTGGAGAGTCAGCCTTCAAAAAAGTGGATAAACTGCTCTCCAACTTTACGAAAAGTGAACTGCAGTTTGGTATGAATGCCCACTATATGCTCAGCGACGAATATGTAAAGACCTATGTGGACATCAACTACCTGCCTGATCCTTCTACGTATTATATGCTCAGTGTGATCTCTATGGATGACTATGCACAGACCGATGCCAGCGGTAACTACAAGGCACCGGCGACGCATGACAGCGGAAAGTTCCGTTTCTCGGCACAATATGGAAAACGCTATGATGACTTCCTCTTCAGAGCCGGTCTGATAGAGTCGACAGGCGGATTCGGAGTCGATTATTTTGCGATGAAGGATAAGCTGAAATGGACTTTTGAAGCTTATGACTTCAATGCAGAGAATGACCTGCGTGATGATAGCAGCCATCTTAAACTTGGTATGCGTTATCGCTTCTTGAAACATTTAGAGATGTATGTGGGCTGGGATAACTTCTTGAACTCCAAGGCGGACAACCTCTATCTTGGTTTTGGTGCCTCGTTTACCGAAGACAGTATGAAGTATCTTTTAGGAACAGCGGGAGCAGCACTATGAACCAATATTTCCTAGACAGAGAGGATGCGGCCAAAAAACTGATCGAGATCTTGCCGATCGACCGTATCCGTTCAGAGAAGTGGAAGATCATTGCCGTCTCATCAGGGGGCTTAAAGATCGCATCTGCGATCGCTCTACGTGCGGGAGTGACGGCAAACATCCTTTTTTCAGAACCGATCAATGCACCTGCCAATCCGGATTGTGAACTGGGCCGCGTAAGCGAGACGGAAGAGATCGTCGTACATGAAGAACTGGTCAATGCTTTTGATGTACAATACGACTATATCTACGGGGAAGCACACCGAAAGCATGAAGAAAAGATACTTTCTTCGATCTATAAGTTTCGAAAAGGCTCACAGTTTCCCAATCTGAAAGACAAGCATGTCTTGCTGATCGATGAGGGGTGCGAGTCTGGATTGAAGCTTATGACAGGTATCAAGACGGCGATGAACATGGATGCAAAAGCGGTTTTTGTAGCGATACCAGTAGCGCCAAAAAGTGTAGCAGAAGCACTTAACCAGATCGTAGACGAGTCATATATGGTGCATGAGGTCAATGACTATGTCAAGACTTATTGCTACTACAAAGACTTCAAACCGGTAACGGGCAGTGAGATAGAAGCGATATTACAGCAACAAGGAAAAAAATGAGCAGATGTGTTTTTGAAGTGAATAACCATATTGAAGAGTATGAGTTTGATAAGGTAGCACGCCAGGCCAACGGCTCAGCATGGCTAAAAGTCGGTGACACAGTCATCTTGGCAACGGTCACGGTTGACAGAGAAACAGCTATAGAAGGTGACTTCCTTCCGCTGACTGTACAGTACATAGAGAAGACCTATGCCGCCGGAAAGATCCCCGGAGGTTTTTTCAAACGGGAAACGAAACCGAGTGACTTTGAGACGCTCACATCGCGTGTAGTAGACCGCTCTTTACGTCCTGTGTTTCCAAAAGGTTTTGCACATCCGACACAGATAACCATCATGGTGTTGAGCGTGGACAAGGAGGCAGATCTTCAGCGTCTGGCACTCAATGCTGCTTCTGCTGCGATGATCCATTCCGACCTGCCGTTTAAAAACTCGGTCACGGGTGTTCGCTTGGGCAAGATCGACGGAAAGATAGAGATCAACCCGACAAACACGCAGATGCAAGAGTCTACGCTTGATCTCTTTATTGCAGGAAGCAAAGAAGACCTTCTTATGATCGAGATGCGTTCAGTAGGCTCAGTCGAGAGCGAAGTGATCCCTGCACCGATGGTGGACCCGATGATAGACCCGAGTCTTGCCTCTGAGACGATCAACACAGTAGTTTCCAATGCTATGGGCGAAGATGAACTGATCGATGTTATCGGCATCGCGCAGGAGGCTCTTGAGGTCGCCAATACTCAGTTTGAAGAAGCTTTTATCCCTATGGCCAAGCCGGAGCTTGCGGTCACGCTTCTTGAAGAGATCAGCCACTCGGATATCTATGCGCATGTCCAGGAGCAGTATGATGCACAGATCCATGATGCGATCAACCAGATGGCAAAAAGCGAACGCAGCAACTCATTGAAACTTATCGCAAAGACGATCGAGGCATCTGCTATAGCCAAAGAGAATGACTGGCATTATGATCAGATCAAATCTTCAGTCGTCAACTACAAGCGCAAGTGTGTACGTTCTCAGATCATTGATAAAGGCATTCGTGCAGACGGACGCTCTCTTACCGAAGTACGTCCGATCACGATCGAGACGAACGTACTTCCGAGTGCGCACTCTTCATGTCTGTTCACCCGCGGTCAGACGCAGGCGCTGGTCGTACTTACCTTTGGCGGTAATAAAGATGCGCAGATGTTTGAGACACTTACAGACGAGGGGACACAGAACGAGAGCTTTATGCTCCATTATAACTTTCCGGGATTTTCTGTCGGTGAAGCGACTCCGGTAGGTGCACCGAAGCGAAGAGAACTCGGTCACGGAAACCTTGGAAAACGTGCTCTGGAAGCGGCACTGGACTCCGGCGGCAGAACGATCCGACTGGTGTCGGAGGTACTGGAGTCTAACGGCTCTTCGTCTATGGCAACGGTTTGTGGCGGCTATCTGGCTTTACGTGCTGCCGAGGTGGATATGAGTGATCCTATCGCAGGAATTGCGATGGGTCTTGTCAGTGAAGGCGACAAACATGCCATCTTGACAGACATCATGGGCCTTGAAGACCATGACGGGGATATGGATTTCAAAGTAGCCGGTTCGTATGAGGGTATCACGGCCATGCAAATGGACATCAAACTGGGCGGTATCTCCAAAGAGCTTCTGCGCCAGGCGCTTATGCAGGCAAAATCAGGACGTGCGCATATCCTTGATATCATGAAAGATGCCGAAGAGAAGATCAAGATCAATGAAGATACGCTCCCGGGTATGGATATCTTTTCCATCGATCCTTCCCGCATCGCCGAAGTCATCGGTCAGGCGGGCAAGGTGATCCGTGAGATCATCGAGACCTTTGAAGTCGCAATCGATATCGACAAAAAAGAGGGGAGTGTCCGTGTCACAGGCGGAAATAAAAAAGGAGTACAGGGTGCGAGAGAACACATCGAGAAGCTTCTCTCCACGCCAAAAGAGAAAGCCCCTGAATACAATGTCGGCGACATCTGCATGGGCAAGGTCAAGCGCATAGTCGATTTCGGCGCCTTCGTCGAACTTCCGGGCGGTGTTGACGGTCTGCTGCATATCTCCAAGATATCTAAAGAACGTGTCTCCAACGTCGCAGACGTACTCTCTATCGGTCAAGACATCGAAGTCGAGATCCTTGAGTTCAAAGGCAACAAGATCAGCCTGGGAAGAGTAGAAGCCTAAGCGCTTCTTCATTTCCTCATAACTTTTCTTTTTTATCCCCAAACAGACAGACTTTTAATCAAACTTTTAGTCCACAGTAAGTAAAATGCCGCTTGAAACGAAGTCTTAAGTAGGGAAATCCAGGCATTTATGTCTGGGTTGCCGTATACCTTCGGGGTACGGTTACGCTATCCGAACCGACTTTGTACAAATATTAGGAGAATACAATGAAAAAAATCGTATTAATGATGCTAGCACTTGCTGCTGCTGCATTCGCAAATGATGCTGAAGTTGCTGCTGTTGCAACTGACGTTGCTAACCAAACTCTTAAGGCGTACTCAATGATCGCTGCTGGTGTTGGTCTTGGTCTTGCTGCACTTGGTGGTGCTATCGGTATGGGTCACACTGCTGCTGCAACTATCGCTGGTACTGCACGTAACCCAGGTCTTGGTGGTAAGCTAATGACTACAATGTTCATCGCTCTTGCAATGATCGAAGCACAAGTTATCTATACAC
>JBFEYG010000148.1:0-6426 GCA_041562275.1 Sulfurimonadaceae bacterium
ATAGGCATTGTTCAGTGCTGCTATCCCTTTTGAAAGCTGGTCAGCAATCTCAGGGATCAACTCTAAACGATTTTTCTCTGCTAGAAGTCTTAAAAAGTTGTTGAGTTTTGTACTCTCAGCCTTCGCTACCGCTGCAAGAAGGATCTCTTCTTTTGCAGAAGCTGCGATACTCGGTGAAGAGATAAAGTCAACAAACTTTTCATTTTCGAACTGAGAAGTCAACGCATTAAATACTGCTGCGTAAGCCGCCATATTCTCAGCATTTTCTCCATCTAGAAGTGCTGTCACATACGGTTTTGCTACTAAAGCTTCCATTTATGCCACCTTCTTCAAGATAATCTCAGCGAAGGTGTCTTTGTCAAGGACAGATGTGTCCTGAGTCAATGCTTCAGCTAAAACTTCTTCGACAACGCTGCGAACCATCTGGCGTTTTTCAAGCCCCATGATATCCTTTTGCTGTCTTTCAAGATTACTTAAATCAAACTCAAGCTGTGCAGCCATCTTCTCATTAATAATCACATTCTCTTTTTTACAGCTGCTCATGATCTCTTTGGCAAGTACTTTTGCCTCTTCGATTTTCGCATTTGCTGATTCTTTTGCCATTTTAGACTCTTTTAGACGTGTCTGAACTTTTTCAAGCTCATCTGCGATCCCCTGAGTACGTCCTGTAAAATACCCTTTTACAGGTTCAGCAATAAGGTAATAAATAATACCAGCAAAGATCAGGAAGTTGACCGTACGCTGAATAATATCAGTTTCCGTTCCTGTCGCTTCTACCTGCTCAGATGCAAACGTTACCGCTGCAATCAAAGCCATTAAAAATACATGTTTCATACGCTCAGATCCTTATATCTTGCTAAGTTTAGCTTTGATCGCTTCTTTAAAGAGTGGGACCTCTGACAATAAAGCATTGTTCAGACTCTCACGCTCTGCAGCAAGCGATGCATTGAAAGCTACAAATTTCTCTGTAAGCTCAGCTTTTTTAGCTTCAATTTTGCTCTCTGAAAGTTCCTTAGCCTCATTAACGACCTTCTCTCTTAATGCAGTAGCTTCCGCTTTTGCATCTGAGATGATCTTCTCAGCCTGGGCATGTAAAGCCGCGATCTCGTCATCATTGTTTCCAACCTCTTCAAGGTCTTTCTTGATGTCGGCATCACGGTTTTGCATGTAACCAAGCAAAGGATTATAAAGCCAAGAGTTCAGAAGTGCGATAAGAACCAAGAAAACGACTATTGTTACCAATAGCAGAACTGGACTGATATCTAACATCTTACCTCCCAAGTTAAAACACCCCCAAACTTTTTTACAGGTTCAGCGGCCAAAATACTTAAAATTTTGTGAGAGTATACAGTTAGTTTATTGAAGGGTAGTTAAAGTGAAAAGGATTTAAGAGAAAAATTTTGCAAATGTTGCGATTTCTTCCTCATTGGAAAAAGAAAAAATGATTTTATTCTCTTTCGTATCATAATTTATAAGACGTTCATCCAAAACATCTTTTAAAACATCCATGTTCAGACTCTTCTCTTTTGACACAGAAGGCTTGCTTGTTTTTGCACTTTCTGAGCCCGAGTCTTTAAACTGTTTGGCGATCTTTTCTATATCACGTACAGAAAGTTTCTGTCCGATGATAGAGTCCACCAATATGTTCTGGTCTTTATTGGGAAGGTTTACCATCACCTTCGCGTGACCCGCCGTGATCTGTTTTTCGATGATCGCTTTTTGTGCCTTGGCACTCAACTGCAGCAGACGAAGCGTATTGGTGATCTGCGAGCGGCTTTTATGGATGATAGCAGAAAGCTCATCTTGTGTGATAGCGTGGACTTCGATCAGTTCCTGATACGACTTGGCAAGCTCAATCGGGTTAAGTTCTTCACGCTGTATGTTTTCTATAAGCGCAAGTTCACGCATCTGCTCGGCTGTCGCATGTACAATGACCGCTTTGATCGTCTTTTTCTTAGCCAGTTTAGTTGCACGTAGACGACGCTCACCTGCGATAAGGACATACTCGTCCATCTGCTCGACAACGACTATCGGCTGAAGAAGACCATGCAGTTTGATAGATTCAGAAAGTTCCTGAAGTGCTTTTTCATCAAAATGCTTACGAGGCTGGTAAGGGTTGACCCTGATGTTTGAAAGCGGTATCTCTAAGACTGACTTGGAAGGAGATATCTCGTTATCATAGGCTTCTTCCATCTCGCCTAAGAGTTCACCAAGACCTCTGCCCAAGGCTTGTGACTTTGGACCCATACCTTAACCTGCCAAAATAGCGTTAGCTAGATCTTGATAGGCTAACGAACCGCTTGATTTGACATCGTAAAGAATCGCCGGTTTTCCAAATGAAGGTGACTCTGCAAGTTTGACATTGCGGGGAATGACGATATAGTCTTTGTTCTCCGCTTTGAACAATTTGCTTTCAAAATGCTGTGTTAAATCAGAAAAGACCTGCTTGGACAAGTTGTTCTGTGCCGTGAACATCGTCGGTAGGAAACCTTTAATAGAAAGCTTCGGGTTGATCGTCTTACGGATAAGGCGTACGGTGTTAAGAAGCTGAGCCAGACCTTCAAGTGCAAAGAACTCACATTGGATCGGAATGATCACCGAGTTGGAAGCCGAAAGTGCATTGATCGTCATCGGACCGAGTGCCGGAGGCGAATCGATGATGATGTAATCATAATCTTTCGTTACCTTGTCGATCGCACGTTTCAAGATAAGCTCACGCCCTTTTGAGTTCTTCGCATCATAAAACTCTTTTTCGACACCGACAAGACCGATATTAGATGGTGCGAGCGAAAGCGTAGGCAGGCTTGTCTTCAAGATCACGTCTTCGAGTTTTTTTGTCCCGATAAGGACATGATAGATATTGTACTCATAGTCATTTCTGTGATAACCCAGTGAAGTCGTTGCATTGGCTTGAGGATCAGCATCGATAAGCAGGACTTTTTTTTCTGCTACGGCTAGGGATGCTGCTAAGTTTACGGCTGTCGTAGTCTTACCTACGCCACCCTTTTGATTTGCTATTGAAATTACTTCACTCATCGTAAACTGTATATCCTTTGTCCATCTATATTCAAAGAGCCATCATCATTGAGGTGTGCATTCTCTAGTGAAATCTTGTTATTTTCGAAATGTGTACTATGCTTTTTGCTGTGAGTAAATTCTACCTCGAATTTACTAAATATTTGCTTCCATGATGACTTTTTTTTAATCTTTTTAAAAAATTTGTTTAATAATTCTTTTTTATCTATCTTTATATCCAAATGGGCGAAGCCCTGTGGAGATTTCAGAAGGTTCAGTCCTATTCCGCATAAGAGGTCATTGTCTCTTAAGAATGTAATAGTTCCTCCGATTTTCTTATCATTTAGGTAAAAATCATTCGGCCACTTAAGCCAGACTTCGGAATTTTCTTCCGCCAAAGTCTCTTTTAAAAGATAAGAAAAGTAAATAGATGAAGACTCCAGAGACAGATCATCCGGAAGTTCGTCACGCGCTATTGCGAAAGAGAAGAAAAGGTTTCCTTCCAGACCGATCCAGCTGTTTCCCCGTGAGCCTATTCCGCCTGTCTGCCTGGCCGCTGCTATAGCGACCGGACTCTTTAAACGTCCCTGCTTCAGCTCTTCTTTGAGATAGGTCTGTGTCGATTCAAGCTCATCAAACCAGTGTATCTGCACGTTCTAATCTCTTACCGTTCAGATAGGCTTGTATGTCCATCTCTTTTTTTGATGGCGGCTGTACTTTTGTTATACGAAGACTTCCTCTTTCACATCCTATGATCAAGAAGTTCTTGCCGACTTCGAGGACTTCACCGGGGTGGTGTTCACCTGTGTCAGATTCAAGGCTCATCTCTTTTAACTTCAGACCGCTTTGCAGATAGATCCCCGGCCAGGGTGTGTATGCCCGATATCTGTTGTAGATCGAAACGGCATCGTCAAAGACGACCAGACCGTTCTCCTTCGAGATCTTTTTGCACAGGCTTGACGCCTCATCATCCTGCTTTTGAGGTTTCAGTGAGGTGAAGTTTTTAAGCACATCAAGAGTCAAATCAGCCGCACAATGTGTCAGCGTATCAAAGAGCTCTTCTACCATCATACTGTCCGGGATCGAGACTCTTGATATCTTGAGTATATCTCCCGTATCCAGACCGACATCCATCAGCATGGCCGTGACGCCCGTCTGCTTGTCTCCGTGAAGAAGAGACTGTTGGATAGGACTGGCACCGCGGTACTGAGGCAAGATGGAAGCATGCAGATTAATACACGGTGCTATATCCAGGATATTTTTTGGCAATATCTGTCCGTACGCCGCCACAACGATATAGTCAGGTTTTAAAATACGGATCTCTTCTTCTGTCTCGGCAGAGCGAAGGTTTAAGGGCTGATGTACCTCTATGCCGTTTTCAAGCGCAACCGTCTTTACCGGCGGTGCAGTCAGAACCTTTTTTCTGCCAACAGGCTTATCCGGCTGTGTATAGACAGATAGGACCTCAATCTCTTTGTCTTTTATCAAGGTCTCCAAGATATAAGAGGCATAATCGGGTGTTCCCATATAGACGATATTGATCATTTAAACAGAGTCCCTCCCCGATGTACATTATCCAGTAAGAAACTTTTCACATCGCTCAGATCAAACCCTGAACTTAGAAACATCTGTTTGTTGTGCTTTAGCAGGAAGTCAGCTGCCTTGAGCTTGGTTACGATTCCTCCCGTAGCAAACGAGTTATTGGCAGAGACTTCCGCATTTAACTCTTCTTGTGAGATCGAGTTTACTTCTTTAAGCACCTTTGCATCTTTATGCTTGCGCGGGTCTTTGTCATAATAAGCATCGATATCTGAAAGGATCACCAGCAAGTCTGCCTCAAAATAATATGCCGTAAAAGCAGACAGTTGGTCATTATCGCCCAATACCAATTCATCTACCGACGTAGCATCATTTTCATTGATGATAGGCAAGACCTTATGCTCTAAAAGCGTCTCTATCGTGTTTTTCGCCCTGCCGGCTTGTTCAGGCGTATTAAAATTTGAAGCGGTCACAAGGACCTGGGATGTAATAACATTATGTGATTCAAACTTCTTCTTGTAACGGTGCATCAAAAGAGGCTGACCGATAGAAGCAAGGGCCTGCTTGTTCGCAAGAATGCTTTTGTCCAGTTTAAGCTCGGTATATCCCGCTGCGACAGCGCCGGAAGAGACCAGGATGACCTCATATTCCTCACGCAGCTTTGCGATAAGGTCCACAAGGTTTAGCATACGTTCACGCGCAATGCGGTTCTGCTCTGTCAATACAGCCGATCCGACCTTGATGACTATGCGCTTCATCGATACTGAGAGACCAAGTCAAACAGTGCTTGGGAAAGGGCCTTCGTATTCTTATGCGTCACAGATGAGATCGGTGCAACGACAAAAGGCAGGTCTTTATCATAACGCCCTGCCTGATCCGGTGTCTGCTCAAAGTAGGGAAGATCATCGTCAAATCGATATCTATTTGTCTGCGTAGGCTTAAGTCCAAGCATCTTTATAAAAGCAAGCGTCTTCTCTTCTGCTTCTTCCGGACTCATCGCATCCGAACGTGTCAGTGCGATCGCATATGAACGTGTCGAAAGCGTCTTGGAAAAGTTCTCAAGTTCAACGCGAAGCGTATCGTACTGATATTCCATATCATGGTAAGAAGCCAGGTCGATCATGAACAGAAGTGTCTTGGTACGTTCGATGTGCTGAAGAAACTGGGTTCCAAGCCCTTTTCCTTCCGATGCCCCGCCGATGATCCCCGGGATATCGGCCATGACAAAAGAGTCATAATCACCGATATCCACCTGACCCAGTTTCGGTGTCAGGGTCGTGAACTCATAGTTCGCGATCTCTGGACGTGCATTGGAGATGGTCGATATCAGCGTAGACTTACCTACATTTGGAAAACCGACCAGCCCCACGTCTGCCATCAGTTTAAGATCAAGGATGACCTCTTTGGTCACACCTGGAAGACCCGGCTGTGCATAGGTAGGTGCCTGATTTGTCGACGACTTGAAGTGCGTGTTTCCAAGACCGCCTTTGCCCCCTTCGAGATAGACGAACTCTTCACCGTGTTCCGTCAGATCGCAGACGATCTCACCGGTCTCTTTGTCGATGACCTGTGTCCCCGGCGGAACGATCACATAATGCGTCTTTCCTGATTTACCGGTACATTTGTGTGTCCCACCCGGCTGTCCGTTGTCTGCCTTGGCATGATGGCGGCCGCGAAAATGAGAAAGCGTATGGGTGTTGTTGTCACATCTAAAAGCAAGATCGCCGCCCCTGCCGCCGTCACCGCCTTCGGGACCGCCTTGGGTTACAAACTTTTCCCTACGGAACGAGGCACAGCCCGGTCCGCCTTTTCCTGATGACACTGTGATTTCTACGCGATCTATAAACATGGCCGTTCCTTGTTAAAATAGGG
>JBFEYG010000149.1:0-6375 GCA_041562275.1 Sulfurimonadaceae bacterium
GACTCCGAGGGCATACTCTTTTTGGATGAACTCAACTCCGCACCGCCTTCTGTACAGGCCGCTATCTATCAGCTGGTACTTGACCGCAAGATGGGGGAGTATGAACTGCCAAAGGGGTGGCGTATCATCTGTGCGGGGAACATGGTGAGTGACAGAGGTGTCGTCTTTAGACTGCCGACACCCTTGGCAAACCGTATGGTGCACCTGCATGTCCAGGCGCGTTTTGATGACTTCAAGCTCTTTGCTATCAAACAGAACCTGCATGCCTTTATCATCGGATTTCTAAGTTTCAGACCCGATCTTCTTTCGAACGAGCCTGTGATAGAAGATGATGCCAACCCCGCCTTTGCTACACCGCGTTCTTATCACATGCTCTCGAGTATTTTAAAGTCCGCTGATGACATCACGAAGATTTCCCCTATCATATACGGAACGATCGGCTACAGTGCCGGTATCGAGTTCGTCTCTTATGTGAAGGTGTATGAAGAGCTGCCGGATATCGCGGCTATCTATGAAGGACATTACCCAACGATAAAAAACGAACCGGCCTTACTGTATGCTCTTGTCTCTGCATTGGTCGAGTATTTTGACGGATCAGACAGGCATAAAGAGCATCTCTTCGCCTTTTCGCAGACCCTGCCGACGGAATTTGGTGTGATGCTTATCAAGGATGTCGTCGTGAAGGATGAGACCCTGGCGACTTACCATGCCTTTGATGCATGGCTGGAAAAGTATGGCGAGTATATTATCTAAGCGATTGGAAAAGGTACGGATCCAGTTCCTTTTTGACCATCCTTTTCTGTCCGTGCTGGCGCTCTCTTTGCCTATGCACAGTGTAAAGAACACACATGAACTGTTTGAGACAAACGGAATGGCGCTCTTTGTGGATGAATCCAAAGCAGAAGATATCAGTGATGAAAACCTCAAGTATAGGTATGCCCATATCCTCCTGCATATTCTCTTGAAACACGCGTTTAGGATGGGCGAACGCGAAGGTAAGACATGGAACCGCTCCTGTGATATCGTCATCAATCTGTTACTGGCAGATTTTGAACGTGTGGGTGTTCGGCCCGATGATGAGGTGATGCTGGAGAAGTTCAAGGACAAAAGTGTCGAAGAGGTCTATCATGCTCTGTTTCAAGAGAGTCCCGAAGGTGAGGGTACACCGGATGAAGAGAACCCTAACGAGCAGAAACAAGACCTTATCGAAAATGAGGGGGATACCGAAAGTGCGCAGGAAGAGCTGGACAACCTGATCGTTCAGGCCATAGGAGCAGCCCAGAAACAGGGAAATGTTTCCGTCTCTTTCCTGGAAGCGATCAATGAAGTGACCAAGCCGAAGATCGACCTGCAGACGCTTTTGCATGTCTACCTCAGTGAGAGTTATTTTGACAAGGTAAGCGACTTTTTACGGCCTAACCGCCGTTTTATCCATCAGGGTGTCTATCTTCCGGGCTACAAAAAAGAACAAAACCGTCTTAAACTCTATATAGCTCTGGACCGTTCCATGAGTATCTCGTATGAGGTCTTTTCCAAGTTCCTGGGAATTATCGATACGACACTGAGGATGAGCAGCGATTTTGAAGTGCATGTCATCCCCTTTGACGAGAGCGTAGACGAAGAGGCTGTCGTCTCTTATGACGCCCAGTCTGTCGGTCTGCCGAAGCTCAGTTTTGAGAAGGGAAACGGGGGAACGGATTTTTATTCTGTCCTGGACTATTTTAAAGCAAAGGCACTGTACGAAGGGACGCTGATGGTCCTCAGTGACGGTTTTTTCAAGATAGAGCATGCTGCCGAGATGCAGACGCTCTTTCTTGTCAGCGAGAAAAAAAACATGAAAAGGCTTGAGAAGTATGGCGACGTCTTTTATTTTGACCTATAAAGAGGAGATCGAGGAGCTTAAAGAAGAGCGGGACTTCGAGGCACTGGGGGATGCGAAGTATATGTTTCACGAGGATGTGGAAGCACGGCTTGAATGGGCGTTTTACCGACCTTCAGGCTCGCATCCCGATCAGGTGAGCGATCCGGACGAGATGGTCTCCATCATGGCCTTTAACCACTCCCGTTTGGGCGCTTTGGAACGTTTTACCAGGCTGCATGACAATGTCATCATGGATGAGAAGCTGCGTGTCAAGGTAAAGAACAGAAGCCGCATGCTCTTTCGGGCGATGGTGGATGATGATTTTACGGAGCTTGTGCAGGTCTTGGAGCTGTATCCCCAGTTTAGTGAACATGCCTATGATCAGGTCATCAACGGACGTATCTGGAACGAGAACTTTGCCGATGTAAAGGCAGCATCACGGCTGCTGGAGATGATAGAGGCTGATGAGGCTTTCAAGAAAGGTGTCAGCCGTAGACTGCAGCCGCTAAAACCGCTGAGTGTAGATGAAGCCAAGGCCTACCTGGCAAGTCTGAGCAGTCAAGCACAAAATTTGCATAGCTATATAAAAGAGCATTTTGTCAGTGCATACGAGATGTGGTTAGCAAAGACATCCTTGCATCCGCTTCAGCGTATCGTCCTGCAAAAGCAGATTGACAGTCTAAAGGAGATCAAATGAACGTTACCCCGGGGATCATCAAAAGTGTTATGAAAGCACTCTACAACTTATGCGATGAGGATAACTACAACGTGTATGATGCAGAGGATATCGCTGAGTATTTGGGTCTGACTGAGACGCTTGTCATCAATGTCCTGGCCCTTTTGGAAGAGGCAAGGATGATAGCAGAGTGTATGAACCTGCATGATGACGGGGTACAGACCTATCATCTCACAGACAAGGCGATCGACCTGGTGGAGATGGGATGACAATCGTGATCTTTTATGAAAAACCTGGCTGCGTCACCAATAAAAAACAGAAAAAGATGCTAAGGAAATCTGGCTGTGTCGTTATCGAGCGTAACCTTCTTCAGCACGGTATGCGTTCAGACGAACTGTACAGCTTTTTTGAGAACAGACCCGTAGAGGATTGGTTCAACCCCAATGCTCCTCAGATCAAGAGCGGACATATCAATCCCGAAAAGCTCACTGAAGACGAAGCGATGAACCTGCTTTTTCTTGAGCCAATACTGATAAAAAGACCGCTTATGATCATCAACAGAGAGAAGTTCTGCGGTTTTGAACAGCAGAAAATAGAAGACCTGCTGCATATCTCGTTTGAAGCCCGTGTGGGCAGTGCCTGCTCATCCGATCATGAAGCGTGCAGTACGGTCAAAAGGAGTGCATCATGAAGAAGCTGGAAAATTATATGAACAAACAGACAAACCTCATACCTGCGTTTTATCTTGGATTGATCGCTGCAGCCGTCTATTTCAAACTATGATCCATGCTAAATCACGCTAAGAAGAGATCTGTCACAACCTGTTTACAGTGATACGCTTGGTTAAATCGATATTACTTCTCGAACGAGAACCTGTTTCTGAACTCTTTGGCCCCGTCTTTGCTTGATTCGACTTCATCTGCGATACCTTCAAACGAAAAACGCAATTTGCTTTGCTCGATCGTCTCCATCTCTTTGATCTTGTCGATGTTGATGAGGTAAGAACGGTGTACACGTACGAAATTGTAGGCCGAAAGTTTTGCTTCAAGCGAAGATATCTTCTGGGCGTAATAGGAGAAGCCTTTGGCTGTGCGCAGCATGACTTCAGAGAGGTCCGCTTTGACGTAATAGATCTCTTCAGGCTTTAGCAGGTAATAGCTGTCGCCGTTTTTACTCATGATGCGCAGATCTTCCTCTTTTTTTGCAGATACCTTTATACGCTCGATACTCTGTTTCAGCTGGTCTATACTGAAGGGTTTTACAAGATAGCCTACAGCGCCTATATCAAAGGCTTCCAAAGCATGCTCACTGTAGGCAGTCTGAAATATGATGGCCATGTTCTCTTGATGGTAACGCAGTTCGTACGCGAGTTCAAGACCGCTTGTCTCCGGCATATTGATATCTAAAAAAGCAAGGTCAAAGAGCGTATCTTTACTGGATTCGAGGGCTTCTTGGGCATTGCTCGCTTCAATGATATCTGTGTATCCAAGTGTGCCAAGCATACGTTTTAGCCGTGCAAGTCCGAGTGCTTCGTCGTCAACTATGAGTATTTTCATTGCATTTTCCTATGTGTATTTCAAAGCACGGTGGCTGTGTTTGTCTTATCTCTACGCTGCCATCGCACAGAAGCTGAAGCCTCTGGTCTAAATTATTCAGTCCGATGCCAAATTGGCTCGAAGTGATGGGCTTGCCGTCATTTTCTATTCGGATAGAGTTCTCGGCATGGTCAAACTTTATCGAGATGTTGATAAAGGGCTTCTTCGGATCTACGCCGTGCTTGATGGCATTTTCTATGATCAGCTGAATAGAGAACTTCGGTATTTGCCAGTAAGGGATATTCTCTTCGATGACAAGGTTTATCTTTCCGTCAAAACGGATGTTCTCCAACTCAATATATTCCTGTACGTTTTTCAGCTCTTTTGACAAGGGCATCAAGGCTTTCTCTTCCATCGTATTGCGTAAAAACGAGGAGACTTTTAAGACAGCCTCTTCGGCTTTGTGCGAATCGATATGGATGAGTTCAGCGATGGAGTTGAGGGCATTGAAAAGAAAATGGGGATTTAGCTGAGTCTCGAGCGAACTTAAACGGCTTTGCATAAGCATGTATTCACTCTCCTTCTTCTCGGTCTGCAGGGTCTTGATCTCGGTAGTGGCATTGCTTATCTCACCTTCCAGACCTTCTTGATAACTCTGTATCTCACTGAGAAGCTGACCTTGTACCCGTTTGTAATACAAAGCCATCCCTGAAAGAAATATACCTGCCCACAGCATAGACCACAGAGCAAAACTTTCATAAGGGATCAAATGAGGGTAGAGTGCTTGAAGGATAAGGGCACCAAAGAGCAGGACATTGAAGCTTATGAGCCAGAACTTCGTCTCTTTGTAATCTCCCAGTATTATCGTGACGATAGGAAGGACAAGCACCCAGAGTATATCAAATGAAGCATGTTCGCCTATGAAGAAGAAACTGAAGAACATGATAAAAAGTATGATGACAAGCGTTTGTGCAGCGATCTCGTTTTTATGGTTTTTATTATAAAGATAGAGATGTATGGAGGTTATGACAAAGGCCAGGCAATAGACGACTACAAAGGCGTATCTGTCATTGAAGGCATTTGCGATAGAGGAGGCCACCAGAAAAACCAGTGTAAGTTTGCTGATCTGAACAATGGCTTTGTTACGGCTCTCATTAAGATCTTTCACAACGTCCCCTTTTTTTGATTCAATAGCGTAATAATATCATTGTTTGTCGTCCGGGATAAGGCAGATTCTGAAAAAGCGTCTAGAACGCTTATATTTATATGTTTTATATCACACATGCAGGAGCTTTCTCAGGTTGTCCACACCAAGCATCACACCTGGCCAGCCTTGAGCGGCATAGACACTGTCCCCGACATGAAAAAGATCGGGAATAGGGGTGTCGTTCCCCGGAAGCTTCGGCAAAAAGTTTTTCATGGTGATAGGGTTTCCTCCGAGTTGGGAACGTTTGATATAGCGTTCGAATGTCTTTGGTGTCGCTGCAAATGCTTCTATGACCTGAGCCTCTTTGATATCAAGTGTATCACAAATGACACGAAGGAGCAAATGTCTCAGCACTCTTTTTTGCATCCGGTAAGTTGCCTTGCTGTTCCACCATCTGCTGTCGGTATGAATGGATGCTGTGATACTGTAGTGCCCCTCAGGCGATATAAGGTTGTCATCTTTGTCTGAAAAAGAGACAAAGAGTGCATTGGAGAGGGTGAAGGGGTGAACTTTGTCCTGTATGATCTGATAATGGTGAAAAAAATCAGCATCACTTTTTATCGTCATATAGAGCATAAAAGAGCTCTGATCGTTTTGGAGATGTTCATACTTCTTATAATAACGTTTCAGAGTCTTCTCTTCGAAGAGTTTATCGCTGTCATAGACGGTCGAGTTCAGGATAAGCCGTCTTGCCTGAACCGTCTCGTCTTTTGTGTACAGCGTAAAGCAGCCTTTATGCCGCTCGATCTTTGTGATCTCACTGTTGAGTCGGACATCTTTCATCGATGAGGTCATATCTTCGAAAACGCGGCCGAGGCCTCCGAAGGCATAATGGGTCGCATTGAAGGTATAGCCCAGACTCAAGGCAGCTGTAAAAAAGTTTATCTCTTTGGAGGGGGCCTGTGCTACGATCATGATCTGTGCTTCAAGAAAACGCAGATATTCAGGTGAGACCTCTTTGTAGAAGCTATGGATAAAGTCATGGGCATTGGTACGCAGATATCTTTGAAACTTGAACATCAGAGGCAGATAGCTAAACAGTGATACGGCTTTGGAGACAATAGTCCGGTTGGCATAATAGTGTCCTCTCATGGCA
>JBFEYG010000150.1:0-6350 GCA_041562275.1 Sulfurimonadaceae bacterium
ACCGACCTTGGTCGCCATAGACTTCTCCCACTGGCGTGTCTTAAGGCTGAAGACACCTGTCGTTCCTGCATTGGAAGGGTCGGTAGCGATGACATTGGAGAGTCTGGTAAGGACCCAGTCGCTTATCATGGAGATATTGGCAGTCTTCTCATAGACAGAGGGCTTGTTGTTCTTGACCCACATAAGCCGGGGTAGGGCACCAAGGGCAAAAGTCTGTCCGCTGATGGCATAAAACTCTTTTTCCATAGTCGGGTAGGTTGCATTGAGATAAGCAACCTCTTTATCAGCACGGGCATCGACATTGGCAACACCGAAAAGTTCCTTGTTGTCCTTATCGTAGAGAACGATACCTTCGCGCATACTTGTCGCGGTGACCGCCTTGATATCACTTGATGAGATACCGGCATCCTTGATAGCACTCTGGATACATCGGGATATGATGCTCCAGTTAGTCTGTGTGTCAAACCCCATTGAGTTCGGCACACCGGGTTCACTAAGATGCGACCACTCTTCTTGCGAGATCCCGACCTGATTCCCTTTTGTATCAAAGATGATAGCGCGCCCGCTTCCCGTACCGGCGTCAACGGTTAAAAAATATCCCATTTATATTTCCTCATTAGTAGTGAGGATATTTTAGCGATTTTAGCTTTAAAGAGGTTTTGAGAGGTTTGAAGAAGAGACAGGAGTCTCTTAGAATTGTGTCAAGCCGAAAAATACGCTTAACATGCTCATAAACGCGGCGACAGGGTGTTGTTTAGCATACTTTATGCTGTCTTGGTACCACTCTTTGATACTTTTGTTGTCATCAAGACGGCGATAAGCTTTTAAACTTGAAACCAAGGGTGTGTTTTTGCTGCTGTCTTGAAGCAGGCGACCGGACTTGTCTTTGTGCAATATAAAAATGACTTCCTGAGTTTCTGTGTAGCGTTCAGATCTCATCTCAGGCTCCTGTACGCTCTATGCGTTTTAAATAGTAGTTGTTGATATGGCAATGATGAGCATATTTTTTAGCGTCACGTATGCTGACAAAAGAGCCTCGGAACTTTCCTTTATGATCGATAAGGTAAATACTCTGCATGGTTGACTCCTAATATTTAGATAATTGGAGTATAAGAAGTGATTGTGTCGGGATTGTGTAATGTGTCTGTTTTTGCAGATTTAGCCTGTGAAGAGTTGTTGAAGAGTGGTGAAGATCAGGACTTATAGGCCTTCTCAAAAGCTTCTTGGTTCCATGATCTTAGCACTTTGCCTTTGACAAGGATAAGCGGTATCTTCTTTCCGCCAAGAGCCAGAAACTTTTTTTCAGCACCTTTTGACTTTTCAAGGTTGTATTCCGTATACTTGATATTGTTGATCTTCATGTACATCTTCGCATCTTGGCAGTGCGGGCAAAAAGAAGCAGTATAGATCTCTACTCCGGTACTTTTAGACTTTGATGCCGCTTGTTTGTGCTGAGCTCTGGCCTTAGAGGAGTTGGAATTTTGGTTTCCGTTGAACTTTGCGTTGTTGGTACGGCGTGCCATTACATTCCCATATAAAGATAAAGAAGCTTCATGACTAAGGCGGTTAGGATACCTGCTGCAACACCGGCGACGACATCATCGCCCATGACACCGATACCGCCTTTGGCTTCTCTGTCAAGACGGCCTATCACAGAAGGCTTGGCAATGTCAAAATAGCGGAAGAAAGCGAAGCTCAGAACAACAGCCAGCCATAGTGTCCAATGATCCATATAATCACTGTAGGCTTCGAGGGGGATCTGCGTCAAGGGTACGATAGCAATTGACATGCTTATCCACATCCCTGCCAGCTCGTCGATGACGATATGTTTATTGTCATGGATCCCGCCTGCCGCTTCATAATCATTGACGAGTTTATACCCTGCTATAGTGGCTAAAAGGGCACCTAAAAACAGAGTTGTCGTGTCAAAATAGCTTAAGATGGCGATGCCAAGCAGAAGTGAGACAAAAGAGCCGACGGTACCGGGTGCCTTCGGTGCCAGACCGCTGTATCCGACAGTGAGTAAAAACCAATTCATATGTGTATTCCTTTGTTTGGCGTCTCGAGGCTCGTGTGTCCTAGTATAGGTACGAGCATACGCGCAGTAAATGTTTTAGGTAAGCGAAGTCGTCTGGTAGAGTTTCATCAACTCTATATAGAAGTCTTTTTCCGTGTGCTCTTCAAGCAGACCGGCTATCGGCAAGATGTCATAATAGAGCTTTTCAAGGTTTTTGAACCGATCAGGGAAAAGCTTGGAAAGGATCATTGCAGAGACCTCTTTGCGCATCAAAACTGCAGGCGGAAGAAGACCGAGTTTGAGTAGTTCCAAGATAGACTCCGAGTGATAAGAGATATGATGATGCTGACCATGCGGGCAGGTCTTCGTTGAGACCAAGGTCTTGCAGTCATTACAGTAGACATACTCGGCAGCGATGTTGATATCAATATCGATACCGACAAGTTTATCGACGATAGACTTGTGGGCATTTTGATCATAATACATACCGATACCGGCATGGTTCTGTCCAATGGTCAGACTATCACACCCGTAGTTCTTGGCCACGATAGCATCAATAAGTACTTCGTTGTAACCGGCAAAGATATAGGAGCTTTCCAAAGGAATGATGACGACACGGTTTTTGGGTAAGAAGTGGGTGACAAAAAACTCCAGTGTCTCCAGTCGGGTCTTATAAAGCAGCTCTTTTTCATGATACGGTTTTACCAAAAAGATAACGATAAGGTCTGTCTTGTCAAGTGTCTGTCTAACGAGACGTTCATGAGCTCTGTGCAGAGGGTTGGCTGCCATCATGATAGCGGTCGTATGCTGGGCTCCGATTCTGACTTTTGCCTCATCGATCAGCTCTTTACTTTTGTCAAGGATAGAAAAATCTATCTCATACTTTCCGCTGACAGCGTATTTTCCCAAACGGTCATGGGTCTTTTTAACACCGGGATGTGACATGTCGTCAGTTCCGTAGATCTGTCTCACACGCTCTTTTGGATTGATGCCAAAGACTTCATCGACGATAAGATAGCCGAAATGTTCTTTGTCCACGAAGAGTTCAAGCTGTTCACCTTTTTCACAAGATTTGAGCGTCTCTTCATTGGTCTTTCCGCTGGGCGAAAGGATAAAAGGGAAGGGGAAGGTCTTTCCGTCGACAAGACCTGTCTTTAATACTTCTTCGGTCTCGGCCTTGTTCATCAGTTTTGTTACGGGTGAAAGGAGCCCCGCTTTGACAAGACGAAGTGCAGAGGCTGCTTCCTGGTCTAGGTGAAGTTCTCTATTTTTTCTTGATGATTCCATATTTCTTTCTCTTCTCCCAGAGGCTTTTTCGTGATATTCCCAGTTTTTTTGACAGTTCGGTGTCAGGAAACTTGTGTTGATAATTTAGCACAATATATTTCACATAGTCTTCGATTGGAAGGATATCTCCCTGTTCGATAACTTTATTGTCACTTTTCATCTCAACTGTTTTATAAGGCACGTCTTCAAGGATATCTGTACTTGAGACAATAACGCTCTTGCCCTCGATCAGATCCAGAAATGGTTTTTTGTCAGTTTTCTTCAGGGCTTGAAAATCGGTGATGTAGGTCAAGCGTTCAGGGTGAAGGTTTGCAATCTCATCCAGGGTTCGCAAATTGGCCAAGGAGATGAAATGCAAAGGAGAACTGCAGCGGTTTAAAAGTTTAAAGGCAAAGGCATCGGCATACTTTTGATAATTAGAGAAGACAAAGACAGGCAAGTCGGACTTTTCGTAATCACACTCGACATTGACCGAAGAGAATGAGTGGTCGATGTAACGCTGGAATGTCGTGTTTTGACGTTTGAGCTGCTCATAGTCCTGAAAGTGATCGATCTTGCGGATCAGCTCTTCTATCATGAACGGTTTGAGGATGTAGTCTTTTGCACCGGCTTTAAGCGGTTTGGATACAGTATCGTTGCTCACATACGAGATCATAAGAATGACAACGGCATTTTTATAGGCATCGATAACAGGATAAAAGTCTTGCCCTGAAATATTGGTAGATAGCAAGACAACATCATAAGGTTCATTGCGCAATGCGTCTTTAGTCGTGGAGGCAAGGTCACATACATGTCCGAGGTCACTCAGTTTTGCAGCAATACTTTGTGCAAGATAGATCTCATTTTCAATAATTAATATTTTCATAGTTTAGTCCAGTCTAGATATTTCAAACTTGCGCTGCTTTGTACGGCAACGCCTTCTTTTCGGCCGGTAAAGCCAAGTCCTTCAGTTGTTGTTGCTTTTATATTGCACAAAAACGGCTCAATTTTCAAGATCTCTGCCAAAGTTCGGCGGATATCAGCCTTGTATTCACTTAAACGCGGAGTCTGAGCAATAATAGTCAGATCCACATTTATGATTGTAAACCCGCAGTTATGAAGCCTTCTGACACACTCTATTAAAAGGAGCTTGGAGTCAATGTCTTTGTAGCTGTCGTCACTGTCAGGAAAAAGTGTCCCGATGTCACCCATCCCAGCCGCACCCAAAAGTGCATCGATCAGAGAATGGATGGCAACATCGCCATCACTGTGCGCCTTAAACCCAAAAGATGAGTCTATCTCGACACCGCCGAGAAACATCTTTTTTCCATCTTCAAAAGCGTGCACATCAAAACCGTTTCCGACCAGGATGTCTGTCGAAGGCGGGCGCAGGCAAGGAATAATTTTCATATCACTTATACGCGTCAGTTTATGAGCTGATTCATCGCCTTCGACTTCAGCCCGAGTCTGGCCAAAAGCAAGGATTGCACTGCTTTCATCCGTGTATTCGGTCTGTGTATCAAGGGCACTTTTTAATATCTCAGTTTGAGAAAGCTGAGGGGTCTGAATCCTTTTCAGCTTATCCCGATCGATATTGTTGCCTTCAAAAGTGACCGTATCGTTCATGCTTAAAACAGGAATGATGCAGGCCGCTTTCTCTTTTGCCTCGATAAGTCTTTGTATAAGGGCTCTGGGAGGACAGGCTCTGGCAATATCACTGACCATAACATAAGGTGTTGTGACATGCTTGAGGGCATTTTTAAGTGATGCCTGTCTTGTCTGAGCACCCTCTACGATGGTGTGTTCACAAAAAGATCGCATGTAATCCATCTCATCTTTATGTGCTGTGATGATAATCTTTGAAAAAAAATTCAAATTTTCGAATTCGTTTGTAACAAAATGCCACAAAGGTTGATGATTTATACGTAGCCACTGTTTTTTTACAGAAGACGAAAAACGGGTAGAATTGCCTGCTGCAAGCAAGATAAGAGTTAAATCAGACAAAAATGCTCCTATTTGTAACAAGTGTTACGAAATTATACATGTTAAAAGCTTTCTTTTAACTTGTTTGTGTTACATTTCGGAAAATAAGCAAGAAAATTTTTAGTGGTTTATAGCTTATTAATATGTAAGACTTTATTTTTTGAAGTGATAGTTTTACTTAATTGAAAGTAAAATAGTTTTACTTAATCTTAATCATTACGAAATACTTACAATAAGATGTGTAGTATTCGCATACTAGTATATAGGAGAATTTTATGAGAACAGAGTGGCTAAAGAAACGCGAAGGTGATAAAGTTCGGACTCAGATGTATTATGCCAAACAAGGCATTATTACAGAAGAGATGGAATATGTTGCGAAGATCGAAAAACTTGAACCGGAACTGGTTCGAAGTGAAGTGGCTCGCGGACGCTTGATCATTCCTGCAAACGTCAACCATAAAAACCTTGAGCCGATGGCAATCGGTATAGCATCTTCATGTAAGATCAATGCCAACATCGGTTCATCAGCTTTGGCTTCAAATGTAGAAGATGAGATCGAAAAGGTACAAGTCTCTCAGCACTATAAGGCTGATACGGCTATGGATCTATCAACGGGTGGTGACTTGGATGAGATCCGTCGTAATGTTATCGCAAACTCTTCTATTCCTATCGGTACAGTGCCTATCTACCAGATCATTGCAGACTGTAATGATAAGGTAGAAGACCTTACTATTGAGAAGATGCTTGAAGTATTGGAACGTCAGGCACAACAAGGGGTCTCTTACTTTACTATACACGCAGGTTTCTTGCTAGAGACTATGCCTAAGGTGGCTAAGCGCAAGATGGGTATCGTATCTCGCGGTGGTTCTTTAATGGCGGCATGGATGATGCACTATCACAAAGAGAACCCGTTCTATACTGCTTTTGACGATATCCTTGATATCTGTGCAAAGTACGATGTATCCCTTTCTCTTGGAGATTCTCTTCGTCCGGGTTGTTTGGCAGATGCGTCTGATGATGCTCAGCTTGGCGAACTTAAAGTCCTTGGCGAATTGACGCTGAGAGCTTGGGAAAAAGATGTTCA
>JBFEYG010000151.1:0-6326 GCA_041562275.1 Sulfurimonadaceae bacterium
TTGAGTGATCAAATGGCAAAGATATTTGCTTTTTGATCTGGCTACACTTATTAGGACATAGTGTAATTCTATATATAGCAGATGTAAGTAAAAAGATAAGAAGGGACTGTGTTTTTAAAGGGAGCAGTATAGGCACATTTTGGGCATAATAACTATCAATTGTTTTTGGAAGATTCGTGTTTTTGGGGTTTTAAAGAAAGTGGCTCCGGATACTGGATTCGAACCAGTGACCAAGTGATTAACAGTCACCTACTCTACCGCTGAGCTAATCCGGAATATACTAAATAAACTTTTATTAACCAGAGAAATCGCATTCGCTAGTTTTGTTTAGAGGGCGAAATTATAGGCAAAGGTTCGGACTTTGTCAAGCTTTTTTTGAAACTTTTTGTTTCTTAGAAACATTAACAAAGATTTAATGTAAGATGGTTATACTCATTTTATTTTAAATTATTATACGTTAAGGGGACGCGTTCATGCGAAAGGTCTTGCTTTTTATCTCTTTGTTTTCAATTTTATGTGCTGAAGAATCCGGGGAAGAATTTCTTAAACTGTTGCAGGGAGATTTGAAGAAGTATTCACAAATAGCGACGGAGACTAAGCAGAATGTTGACTACATGCCTTATATTGTCTCTGTACTTCATAACAACGAGTTGACACAGCTTGGGATACTTTCGCTTCGTGAGGCTTTGACCTTGGTACCTGGTGTTGATATCTCTGTAGGGATGGCCGGTGTACAGAACCCGATCTTCCGAGGCTCGAATCCTTTTGCAATGGGACAGTCGAAGCTTATCATCGATGGCGTCGTTGTCAATGATCAGATGTTTGGTGCCTATAATCAATATCTTGACATGCCTGTTGACATTATCGAACGTATCGAAGTCGTCCGCGGTCCGGGTTCACTTTTAAGCTCTGTCAACGCGTATGCCGGTTCGATTCATGTCATCACAAAAGCAAACAAAGATGCTGGCCCGCAGAAAGAAAAAAGTATTTTTGCGGCTTTTGGTTCAGATGACTACATGATGGGTGGTTTTGTCGCATCGCATCAAGAGGGTGACCTAGAACTTAGCAGCGATCTGTTCTATCAGAGACATGACAGAGAACTCTTTGCGGGGGTCGACCGATTTCCTGCATTCGGGACAGCTGAATATGCACCGCTTTGGCTGAGAAATTACGCTGTGGGATTGAATGCTGCCTACAAAGGTTTCTATCTGAAAGGACGCTTTGCCAAAAATGAGAGCGGGATCAGTTATGGACAGTCTTTCTCCTTGAGCGACGACCTGTCGGATCATCTTGATGTTCAGAACAACTCGCTTGAAGTCGGTTACGGTTTTGATATGGCCGAAGGTGTCAAGGGTACACTCTCTGTTGGTTATTTTGACGAGTGGAGGGAGATGCAAAACGAGGTCATGCCTGATGGTTCATCCATGATGATGCCGCCGATGGGCATGGTGACATTTCCTAACGGGCGCTACCTTGTCATTGACTATGCAGAACAGACTTTTAAAGAACGTTTTGAAGTAAAGGTCTCTGCCGTTGAAGATCATATGATCACAACGGGAGTCGAGTTCTCACAAAGCCGGATCAAGGAGAATACGGCAAAGGTCTCAACCGATAATCTCCAGACCCTTACAGAGGAAGATCTTTTGTCAAACAGCGGAAGGGAACATGCTTCTTTTTATATAGATGATCTGATAGATATTGATGAAAAGACATCAATACAGCTTGGTGCAAAGTTTGACCATTTCAGTGATGTGAAGGATCAGTTCAGTCCGCGTTTTGCTCTGGTGCACCGTTATGACGATGAGAATATATATAAACTTATCTACACACGCTCTTACAGAGAGCCTTCATGGAGAGAACAGTATCTTATAGGGTCGCATTACTTCAGCGCTTCCGAGGGTGTAGAGTCTGAAAGTGTTGATGCTTACGAAGCTGCCTTTATTCATAAATTTGGTATCCATAACGATTTCAAGCTCAATCTTTTTTATCTGAACAACCAAGACCAGATCTATTTTGAAAATATGAATCCGCGTGTGTTTGATAATCGAGGCGATCATGAACTCTATGGTCTTGAGTCAGAACTCAGTTTGCAGCTTGCCCAAGGTGATAAGTTTTATCTTAACTACTCTTATGTGGATGGAGAAAATGTTTCCGGCGCTTTGGCTAACAGTGCTCAGCACATGGCAAGGGCTTACTACATCCATAATCTTACTAGGGAGCTAAGCCTTTCTTCTCTTGTCAAATATGTAGGGGAAAAAGAACGCACTCAAGACGATACCAGAGACAATGTGGATGACTATATAACAGCAGATATATCAGCTGTTTATAGGTATGAACCTGAGGACCTCAGTATCAGTTTGAGTGTAAAGAACATCTTTGACACGACCTATTACCTTCCTTCTCCGGATGGGACATATCCAGGTGATTTCGAGCAGGCGGGAACAAGCTTCCTTGTCCGATTGAGCAAGGGATTCTAAGATGCGTTTCTTATTACTGCTCCTTTTTACGATCGATATAATGGCGCTGAGCGTAGATCCCTTGCTTTTACAGGCGCAAGCAAGTGTCTTTCCAAAGATCATGCTTTTGGACAATGCTATTTCAAACAAGATAAAAGCAAACAGACTTGTACTTGACATTGTGCATACAGATGCACAAACGGCTAGTGCGACAAAGCTTAAAAGCGTAATCGACACAGAGTACAACAATAGTTTAGGCGATTTGAGGTTTGAAGTACGTCTTGTCAATATCAAAGACTTTGGTGCACAGGAAGACGCAGCTGCTTATTATGTCTTTGATGCTTCGTTGCCGTCAGTAAAGAAAGTTGTCTCGCATGCAAAAAGTGCTCAGCGTATCTGTTTCGGATATAGTTACAAAGATTTTAATGATGGAATCCTTATCAGTCTTTTTGTCAAAGAAAGGACCTATATCTATTTGAACAAGTCGGTGCTTCACCAATATGCTGTGAAATTTACACCAATATTTTACAGGATAGCAAAAGTCATAGAATGAAAAAGATATCATTAACCCTAAAGATCACTATCGCATTTATGGCCGTTTCAATCGGTGTCTTGACCTTTTTGTATTTCGTATTCTCTACGATGTTTCAAGAGCGAATGCTTGAGTCTGAAAGAGAAAAAGCAAGGCTTATCGCGCAAACCATCACTCCGATGATAGAAGGGTTCTACTCGGTAGCGTATTATGATGACATCAAGGTCTTATGCGAAGATACGATCAAACTCCATAATCTTAATGCTTTGGAAGTCATCATCGAGAATAAAGAGCTTTTTTCTTTATCATATGATGAAGATCCGGATCACCTTCATGTCTCGTATCCGATAAAAGATGCGATGAAGGGCAATGAAATAGGTTCTGTCAATGTGAGTTACAGACTGGACGGGTTCTATCAGGCATTTGAAGAGGTGAAATCAAAGATCATTGATTATTTGGCGCTTCTTGCGATCGCTTTTTTGTTTTTTGCCCTGGTCACGCGTCGGCTTCTCAGTCCGCTTGGTCAGATCGCCAAGAAAGTAAAGCTATACCAACTCGGTTCTGAGATCGAGTTTGACTCAATCCGTACAGAACCTGAGACGGGTGCGATCGTTGATGCGTTCAAAAAGATGCTGACTAATATCCGTGAGTACACTATCTTGCTTGAACGATACAAGTATGCTGTCGATGAGAGTGCTATTGTCAGTAAGACGGATCCCCAAGGTAGGATAACGTACGTCAATGATGAGTTTTATAAGACATCAGGCTATACACGAGAAGAAGTCCTGGGCAAGTCTCACAGCCTTGTCCGCCATCCGGATATGCATAACGAAACGTTTTCAAACCTTTGGAATACCTTGCATGAGAAGAAGATCTGGAAAGGTGTCTTGAAGAACAAGGATAAAAAAGGCGGCTCGTACTATTTAAAAGAGGTCATCGTGCCGATCTTTGATGAAAATGGAAACACGATCGAGTATATGGGTATCGGTCATGATATTACGCAGATCATCAGACAGCAGGAACAGATCGCCAGGCAGACAACCGACCTGATCACAGGACTACCAAACCGGGTTAAGCTTGAAGAAGATATCAAAGAATTTAAATCGCCGAAATTTGCTTTAGTCGCTCTTGATAATTTCAATATGATCAATGATTATTACGGATATGACATAGGAAATCATACCCTTAAAGAGACAGCAGAGATGCTGCAAAGTTTTATCGATGAAAACAAGGTGAAGATATATGGACTGTCATCAGGCCAATTCGGTCTGCTTATGGGCGAGAATATTGATGTTTCGCTTTTTCATGAACTATGTGCGGGGGTTTTACAGAAGATAGATGATTACATCGTACATATTGGAGATGATTCGTTTAATATACAGGCTACGGCAGGACTTACTTACGCGCAGGTCAATACCCTTTCAAATGCATCTTTGGCATTGCATCACGCTATCAAGACACAAAAATCTTCATTGGTTTATGAAGAGGCAGAAAATCTTGTGGAACAGTATGAGAAGAACATTCTGTGGACAAAACGTCTTAAAGAAGCACTCAAGGATAACCGTATTGCAGTGTATGTGCAGCCAATAGTCGATGCAAAGACTTTGAAGACAGACAAATATGAATGTCTTGTGCGGATGATAGGAGAAGATGGTAAGATCATATCTCCGTATTTCTTCTTAGACATCGCTAAAAAATCAAAACTGTATCACAGCCTGACAAAGACTGTTATTACGCTGGCTTTTGAAACGTTTTCTAAACTTCCTGATTCGACTTTTTCAATCAATCTTTCTGTGGAAGACCTACTTCATAAGGAAAGTATGGTGTTTCTAAAAGAAAAGATCCAAGAATATGGACTTGCTTCACGTCTTATACTTGAGATCGTCGAGTCTGAAGGGATAGAAAACTTTAGTGAGATCATCCCGCTTATCAATGATATGAAGGCCTTGGGCTGTAAGATCGCGATAGATGATTTTGGCACAGGGTATTCAAATTTTGCATACTTGATGCAGCTTAATGTCGACTATATAAAAATAGACGGTTCGCTGATAAAACATATCGACCATGATCCAAACTCTCAGATCATATCACATACCATCATGGATTTTGCAAAACAGCTCGAGCTTAAAACCGTTGCTGAGTTCATACACAATGAAGCGGTTATGACGTATACACAGGGGATGGGGATAGATTTTCTGCAAGGTTTTCATCTTGGGGAGCCATTTCCAATAGAGACCTTACTGGAAAAAGAAGATTAAAAGTACTATCAGATATATTCTTAATAAAAGTTTAACCTTCAGTTGAGTATAATTCGCGTCCGCTTGGACTGTTTTGATTCATAACGGAGCGTTTGTATAAACACAAAATGCTTATACAAGGGTTGGTGTTGGCTGAGCCAATGCCTAGAAACAGCAAGCAAAACGAAGAAGGATTTAATCATGAAAGTACGTTCTTCAGTAAAGAAGATGTGTGATGATTGTAAGATCATCAAGCGCAAGGGTATTGTAAGAGTAATCTGCAAAACTGCAAAACATAAACAAAGACAAGGATAAGCATGGCTCGTATATCTGGTGTTGACTTACCTAAAAAGAAACGCGTAGAGTATGCACTAACTTATATCTATGGTATAGGTTTATTTCAATCACGTAAGATTCTTGATGCAACGGGTGTTGATTACAACAAACGTGTTCATGAACTAACTGAGGATGAAGCAGCAACAATCGCTAAAGAGATCCAAAACAGCCACATGGTTGAAGGTGATCTTCGCAAGAAAGTTGCTATGGATATTAAAGCTCTTATGGACCTTGGTTCATATCGTGGTTTACGTCACCGTCGTGGTCTTCCATGTCGTGGTCAAAAAACTAAGACTAACGCACGTACTCGCAAGGGTCGTAAGAAAACTGTCGGCGCGGCGTAAGGAATAGATTATGGCAAAAAGAAAAGTAGCTAGAAAAAAAGTTGTAAAAAAGAATATTGCTAGAGGTATCGTTCATATTTCTGCATCTTTCAACAATACATTAGTAACTGTTACTGATGATATGGGTAACATGATTGCATGGAGTTCTGCAGGTTCACTTGGTTTCAAGGGTTCTAAGAAGTCTACTCCTTTTGCTGCACAAGCTGCGGTAGAAGATGCAATGGAAAAAGCAATGGTACACGGTATCAAAGAAGTTGGTATTAAAGTACAAGGACCTGGTTCAGGTCGTGAAACAGCAACAAAAGCTGTAGGTGCAATCGAAGGTATTCGTGTTTCTTTTATGAAAGACGTAACACCACTTCCACATAATGGTTGTCGCGCACCAAAACGTCGTAGAGTTTAAGGGAGTTACTGATGGCAA
>JBFEYG010000152.1:0-6325 GCA_041562275.1 Sulfurimonadaceae bacterium
GATCTGGATGATGCTTTGTTTATTATCATCTCTAAATCAGGAACGACAGTAGAGACCATTGCTGCTGTGAAATACCTGCAGACCTTCGTACCTATCTCAAAAGAAAACTATATGGTGATCACGGATCCCGACTCGGCTTTGGAAAAGTTTGCAGCGTCCTATTCGCTCAAGGTCTTTAATATTCCCTTGGATGTAGGAGGACGTTTTTCTGTCCTTTCGGCTGTAGGCCTGGTGCCTTTAGCCATTGTAGGTGTCGGTATCGATGCGCTTTTAGAAGGTGCGAGAAGAGTGAAACAATCGTTTTTTGAGAATCAGGGATACTGTGAGAAGCTATTAACCAAGGCAACGTATTATGCACAAAAGAGCAACTCGTGTAATATCAACTGTCTCTTCTCTTATTCCGAAGCCTTTAGAGAGTTCAATGCCTGGTATGTGCAGCTGTGGGGAGAGAGTCTGGGCAAGAAACAGCGCCACTCTCAGCTGCATGTAGGACTTACCCCGGTGGGACTTATCGGGCCGACTGACCAACACTCTTTCTTACAGCTTATCGTTGACGGCAAGCGTGATAAGACAGTGACCGTCATCAAGATCAAAGACTTTGAACACAGCATCAAGATCCCCGATGTGACACTTCCTGCTCTTGAAAACCTGGATATGCTTAACGGGTACAGTTTTTCTGAGCTGATAAACATGCAGGCCGATGCGATGATCGAGTCACTCGAAGCACTTGAGTTCATTCCATTAGATGTGATCGAGATAGAGCGGGTCGATGAATCGACGATGGGCGAACTGATCTACTACTATGAACTTTTAACGGCCTTGGTCGCACAGATGCTTGACATCAACGCTTATGATCAGCCGGGTGTGGAGATGGGTAAGATCATCTTAAAAGAGAAGATGCAAGGGAATACAAAACAATGAATATTTTAGTGACAGGCGGGGCAGGCTATATTGGTTCACATGTGGTCAAACAGTTGATCGAAGAAACAAACAGCAGCGTGACAATATTGGACAATCTTTCCACCGGACACAGTAGCACAATTGAAAGTCTGAAAAAGATCTTTGAGGAGAATCAAAGAGGCGAAAGAAGTTTCAACTTTATTCAGGCTGACTTGTCTGGTTTTGAGGATGTGGAGAGGATCTTTTCAGAGAACAAATTTGATGCATTGATCCATTTTGCGGCAAGTATTGTTGTTCCCGAGTCGGTTGAAAATCCTTTGAAGTATTATATGAACAATACGGTCAATACGACCAATGTGATCAGTATGTGTGTCAAATACGGTGTTGCCAAGATGATATTTTCTTCTACAGCAGCGGTATACGGAGATGCGAAGGAAAATCCGGTGAAAGAGAGCACACCAACTCATCCGATCAATCCATACGGCTGGAGTAAACTGATGAGTGAACAGGTGATCAAAGATACCTGTGCTGCGCATAAAGGATTTGATGCTGTAATTCTTCGGTATTTTAACGTGGCCGGATCAGATACGCAAAACCGCATTGGCCAAAGTTTTCCAAATGCAACACACCTGATCAAGGTGGCTGCACAAGCAGCTTTGGGACAAAGAGAGAAGATGTACCTGTTTGGGGAAGATTATGAGACCAAGGACGGTACATGTGAACGTGATTATATTCATGTAGATGATCTGGCCTCAGCCCACCTCAGAGCCTTGGGATATTTGGATGAAGAGCAGAAAGCATCGCCTGAGATATTCAATGTGGGTTATGGGCACGGTTTTAGTGTAACAGAGGTCATTGATACAATGAAAAAAGTCTCCGGAACGGATTTTGAAGTTGTAAAAGTTCCGCGACGGGCCGGTGATCCTGCTGTTTTGATCTCAGATAACTCGAAAACTAAAAAGTTTCTGGATTGGAAACCTAAGTACGATGATATCGGACTTATCTGTAAAACGGCGCTTGATTGGGAAAAGAAGATTGAAAAAGTATAATATCCATTTGCTTCTTTAATGCACAGTGGCTATATGTCTGGGTGAAAATGTCTTCATTTTAACACGGTCTTCAAGAATAAATCAGTATAAGTTACCATTACAAAATAAATTTTTTAGAGGAATAGAATTATGTACCTATTTACATCTGAGGTCGTCAGTCCGGGACATCCCGATAAATGTGCAGATATTATTGCCGACAGCATCGTTGACCGATTGATCATGGAAGATCCTTCTTCTCGGGTGGCTTCCGAGGTCTTTGTGGCGGGTAAGCATGTTATTATTGGCGGTGAAGTCACGACCCATGCCAAGGTTGATATTGATGGGTACAAAGAGATCGTCCTGAAGGCTTTGGCCAAGATCGGCTATGATGGTAAAGCAGCTTTTTCAAAAGAGGAGTGCCTGCATCCGGATGATGTTGAAGTACAGGTCTTGCTTAACCGCCAGTCACCTGAGATCAACCAGGGTGTTGATCAGGCAGGCGGCGAGATCGGTGCGGGCGATCAGGGGATCATGTTCGGTTATGCTGATACGGAGAGTGCGGACTATATGCCTTCGGCGATCACCTATGCACGTATGCTGATGGAAAAAGTTTACCACTATGCTTTGGAGCATAATCACAAACTGGGTGTTGATATCAAGACGCAGGTCACTATGGATTATGTGACTAAGGATAACTTTGAGTCATGCCAGCCGCAGTCTATCCATACTATTGTCGTCTCAGCACCTTGTGTGCATACGATGCACATCGATGAGGTACGCGAACTGATCATGGGCCTTATTTTAGATACAGCACTTCCGACTAACCTGTTTGATCCGAATAAATGTGTTATTCATATCAATCCGACAGGTAAATACGTGTCACACTCATCATTGCATGACTCTGGTCTGACCGGACGTAAACTGATCGTAGACAGTTTTGGAGGCTATGCTCCGATCGGCGGAGGTGCGCAATCATCCAAAGACTATACAAAGGTCGACAGGTCAGGACTCTATGCAGGCCGCTGGATCGCCAAGAACATCGTAGCAGCCGGTTTGGCAAAAAAAGCTATCGTACAGCTTTCGTATGCGATCGGTGTCGCAAAACCGGTTTCGGTCACAGTTGATACTATGGGAACAGGGAAGATCGATGACGGAGAGCTTTCAGAATTTGTCTTGGAGACCTTTGCTTTGACACCGCGCTGGATCACGGAAAAGTTCTCTTTGGACAAACCCTCAGAAGAGACTTTCTTGTATGCGGATGTTGCCGCGCGTGGGCAAGTCGGACAGAGTGACTATCCATGGGAAAAGCTGGACGCAGTGGAAACGTTTAAGAGATTGGCTTAAGGGTCAATTGAAACTATCACTCCCAGGCACAGGTTATGTCGGATTAGTGTCCGGAGCATGCTTTGTCAGATGGGAAGCAGTCTTACCTGCGTAGATATCGATAAAAAATAGTTTTACAAACAAGCGTGCTGCAGGACTCTTTTTCTCTTCTTGATTCTCATAAGTCATACAATGCTATAATACCGCTTCATTTACTTAAAGGCTGATTATGATCAACTATATAAAAGAGCAGATCCAGGCATCTATCGATACAAAACAAAATATTTTAAACAATATAGATCTTATGGAGACGATTGCAGAGGTAGGACGCGAATGTGTCGCCTTATATCGTGAGGGAAAGAAGACCCTTCTAGCAGGCAATGGCGGTTCTGCTGCAGATGCTCAGCATATCGCGGCGGAGCTGGTAGGACGCTACGGTTTTGATCGTCCTTCTATTCCATCCATCGCTTTGACTACGGACACTTCCAATCTGACAGCTATCGGTAATGATTACGGCTATGATAAGGTCTTTTCACGCCAGATGGAAGGGATGGGAAGCGAAGGAGATCTCTTTATCGGCATCTCGACTTCGGGTAATTCAATCAACATCGTCAATGCGATCAACGCGGCAAAAGCAAAAGGGGTGAAGACAGTTGCCCTCGTCGGCCGTGACGGCGGAGAGATGGCGCGTATTGCTGATTATGCCATCATCGTACCATCTAATGACACGCCACGTATCCAGGAGTCCCACATCCTCATCGGGCATATGATCTGTGATATCATAGAAAAAGAACTTTTTGGGAATGGAGTAAGTGGGCAGAAGTGATGACAGGTTCTTTAAATAAAACAAAGCCTGCTCTTTTTCTGGATCGTGACGGTGTTGTCAATATCGAGAAGAACTATCTGCATAAACAAGAGGACTTTGAGTTTATTGACGGTATTTTTGATCTGTGCCGTTTTTATCAGGATAAAGAATATTTAATCGTTGTCGTGACAAACCAGTCAGGCATAGCCAGGGGCTATTACACAGAGATGGATTTTGCCAACCTTACTTTCTGGATGATCGATGCTTTTGCCGAGCAAGGCATTACGATAGCACAGGTCTATCACTGTCCGCATCATCCTGATATCAGCGGTGAGTGTGAATGCAGAAAACCCCATCCAGGTATGCTTTTTAAAGCGGCAAGTGAGTTGAATATCGATCTTGAAAAGTCTGTTTTAGTCGGTGACAGTGAAAGAGATGTCGAAGCTGCACACAGGGCAGGTCTGAAAGAGACTTATCTCTTTTCTCAAGAAGACAAAGAGACCAATGCAACACAAAACATCCACTCTCTGCGAACTTTGATAAAGAAGTGATGAAAGAGGTTTACAATGTTGATACTGAATACAGGCGGGACCTTTAACAAACGTTACAATCCGCTTACCGGCGAGATGGAAGTTCCTTTTGACAACCTGGCTGTGGAGAAGATCGTCTCCACTTTTACCTATGATGTGGAACTCGCCGGTCTTATCTATAAAGACAGTCTGGATATGGATGCAGATGACAGAAAGATGATCGCCAAGATCATCGCGGCTTCAACAGATACACATTTTATCATCATACATGGAACAGATACGATGCATCTTACGGCCGCTTTTTTGGATGAAGTGATGGAGGACAAGGTCATCATATGCACGGGTGCGATGGTGCCGTTTGAGATCGATCCCGTGGAAGCGACAGCAAACCTGGCAATGGCGCTTGGCTTTGCCAAAATACAAAAAGAACCGGGTGTCTATATCTGTATGCAGGGTTCAGTCGCGCCACATGAGAAACTTGTCAAAAACAAAGTATTAGGAAAGTTTGAACGTGTCGAAGGTTAAATGTACACACTGCCATCTTGAGTTTGACGAAAGTGTGATGATCAAAGACGAGAGTCATTACTTCTGCTGTACTGGATGTCAAGGTGTATTTCATCTCCTATCCGACTCGGGACTTGACGGGTTCTATGACAAGCTGGGTGAGAAAAAACTGACTGCACCGAGCCATCTTTATGAGGACAGCACTTCTTTTGATACGGATTCGTTTTATGAGCAGTTCGTCACGACCAATAGTGAAGGGTTTCAAGAGATCTCCCTGATCATCGAAGGTATCCACTGCTCAGCCTGTGTATGGTTAAATGAAAAAGCCCTCCACCGCCTGGAAGGTGTGATCGATGTCAGTATCAACTATACCAATAACAAGGCCAAGGTCGTCTGGGCTGATCATATCATCAAGCTTTCAAAGATCATCGAGATGATACGTGCTATCGGTTATAACGCTTACCCTTATGACCCCTCCATACAGGAAGAAAAAGCCAATGCGATGCGCAAAGACTATTATCTGCGTATCGTAGTGGCTATTTTTGCAGCGATGAACATCATGTGGATCGCTGTTGCCCAGTATGCCGGATATTTTACGGGAATGACCCAGGAGATGAAGACGATCCTTAATGTCGCAGAATGGGGTCTGTCTACGCCGGTTCTTTTTTACAGTGGTTGGGTCTTTTTCAAGGGGGCCTATTTCGGGATAAAAAACAAGATCGTCAATATGGATATCCTGGTCGCAACGGGTGCACTTTTAACCTATATCTACTCTATTTATATTACCTTGATGCAGGAAGGCGAAGCCTATTTCGACTCGGTAGCCATGATCATCACTTTCGTCTTGATCGGAAAATTCCTTGAGGTACTGAGTAAAAAGTCTGCAGCCGATACCCTGGATGCGATAGGAAAGCACATTCCCAATGAGGTCAATATCCTTGAAGACGGTGTGCTCAAGACAATGAGCGTGCACAGCGTAAAAGTCGGGGACATCATAGAGATTAAACCGGGCGAAAAAGCGGCGCTTGACGGTGAAGTCATAAGTGGCGAGGGGTATTTTGACGAGTCAAGTCTGAGCGGAGAGAGCCGTCCTATCTACAAGAAAGAGGCAGATAAGATCATCAGCGGGACTATCTGTATCGATGCCTTGTTCCGCTATAGAGCAGTCAAAGACTTTTCGCATTCGACACTTTCGCATCTTGTCACCTTGTTAGAAAGTGCGATGAGCAAGAAAC
>JBFEYG010000153.1:0-6253 GCA_041562275.1 Sulfurimonadaceae bacterium
GACGCAGTGGGAGATCCACTACAACTCAAACCGAACCGGTATACGTCTGATCGGACCAAAGCCGCAGTGGGCGAGAAGTTCCGGAGGTGAAGCCGGTCTTCACCCTTCCAACATCCATGATAATGCCTATGCAATCGGTGCAGTGGATTTTACGGGAGATATGCCGGTCATCCTGGGACCTGACGGTCCGAGTCTTGGCGGTTTTGTCTGTCCGGTGACCATCATCAATGCCGAACTGTGGAAGATGGGACAGCTTCGTGCAGGTGACAGGGTGAAGTTCGTGTCTGTTGAACATGAGGCGGCAATGGCAATGATAAAGGCACAAGACGAGGCGATAGCAGGACTGAAAACTTATGACGAGACGGCTTTTCTGTCGTCAAAACCGATCGGTTCGCCTGTCCTTTACAGCGATGAGGGTGAAAAAGACCTTCCGTCGATCGTCATACGTCAATCGGGTGACAGCAATCTTCTGATCGAATACGGAGAGATGGAACTGGATATCAGCCTTCGTTTTAGAGTGCATGTACTTATGGAAGCGCTCAAAGAGGCAGACATCCTAGGTGTTACGGATATCACTCCGGGGATCCGTTCTTTGCAGGTGCATTTTGAACCAAGAGTATGTGCGCGTGCTGAACTGATAGAAAGACTCAAAGTAATAGAACTGACGCTTCCTTCTATCGATGATATCGAGGTCCCGGCACGTATCGTCCATCTTCCGCTCTCCTGGGATGACGAGTCTACACGTGTGGCCATCGATAAATACATGAAGACCGTACGTTCAGATGCTCCGTGGTGTCCGAGTAATATCGAGTTTATCAGACGGATGAACGGACTGGACAGTATAGAAGAGGTCAAAAAGATCGTCTTTGGTGCAAACTACCTTGTCATGGGTCTGGGAGATGTCTATCTGGGTGCACCGGTAGCGACACCGCTTGACCCTCGCCACCGTCTGGTCACGACAAAATACAATCCGGCCCGGACCTGGACACCTGAAAACGCGGTCGGTATCGGTGGAGCCTATATGTGTGTCTATGGGATGGAAGGGCCGGGAGGCTACCAGTTTGTAGGACGTACGGTACAGATGTGGAACCGTTACCGACAGACGGAAGACTTCGTGGGAGACAAACCGTGGCTCCTGCGGTTCTTTGATCAGATCAAGTTTTATGAAGTGAGTTCGGACGAACTGCATCAGATGCGCGAAGACTTTCCAAGAGGCCGTATGAAGCTTAAGGTCGAAGAGACAAGTTTCAGTCTGAAAGCCTATAAAGATTTCCTGGACGAGAACGATGCATCGATACAGAGCTTTAAAGCGACACAGACAGAGGCTTTCGAAGAAGAGCGTCAGATGTGGGAACGAACCGGACTGGCAAACTTCAGGACAGAGAGTGCAGACATTGAGAAACAGAAGATGGAGCACATTGAGATCGGTGAGCATGACGAAGCGGTGGAGTCACCGGTGCAGGGAAGCCTCTGGAAGGTCATCTCCAAGCTTGGCGACGTTGTAGAAGAGGGTGAGGTTATGGCCATTGCCGAGTCGATGAAGATGGAAGTCGATATCGAAGCTCCCGAGCACGGAAAGATCACGCAGGTATTGTGCAGCGAAGGTGAGAATATCCAGGCGGGCAAGATGCTTTTTGTCATCGAACCGATTCAGAAGTAATATCCTGATGAATATTCAAAACAAAGCGATGGATCTTAAAGCCTATCTTCCCGTTGTGATATTGCTTGGTGCTTCTGTGCTTTGGGGACTTTCATGGCTTCCGCTCAAGGGTATCAATGCTATGGGCATTGACGGAATCGGGCTTATCTTTTTTTCTTACGGGATACTGGCCCTGTTCTTGAGTCCGCTGCTTCTTTGGCAGATCTCTATATGGAAAGAACATAAGAAGATGATGCTGCTGATCGCGTTCTTTGGCGGAGGAGCCAACCTTGCCTTCACCTATGCGCTTATCAATGGTGAGGTCATCCGGGTGATGGTGCTCTTTTATCTCTTGCCTGTCTGGGGTGTAGCAGGCGGACGTCTATTCTTAAAAGAGCAGATCGACCGCTGGCGTTATCTGGGTGTTTTCCTGGCGATCAGCGGGGCTTTTTTTATTCTCGGCGGTTTTGAGGTACTTGATGCTCCTCCTTCATGGATCGACCTTATCGCCTTGGCTTCAGGAATCTTCTTCTCGATGAACAACCTGCTGTTTCGAGCAGCACAGGCCATTCCTGTCAGTTCCAAGATCGGCAGTATGTTTGTCGGGTGCTTTGCGATGGCAGGCCTTGTAATGCTCGCCGGTATTGAACAGTTCCCAAGCGGTGTCAGTGAGGATGCATGGCTGATGCTTGTGCTTTATACGGTGTTCTGGCTCCTGCTGGCCAATATCGGTTCGCAATGGAGTGTCACGCACATGGAAGCCGGACGTTCATCGATCATAATGATCCTGGAACTTATTTCGGCGGTGATCTCGGCTACGATAATAGCAGGCGAGAGCATGTCCACACTTGAATATATGGGCGGCGCGCTGATCATGACGGCAGCTTTCATAGAAGCCTTTCGTACCAAAGATGATGATATACCGATAACAACTATTGATTAAGGAAAAAGATATGACTATAGAAGATCTAAAACAATTATATAAAGACAAGAGCCTTACGCCAAGAGCCTTGTTTGCACAGATAAAAGAACGCATAGAGGCACATTCAGAAAACCCGATATGGATACATGTGCTTGATGAAAAGGAACTTGAGCCTTATTTAAAACGGCTGGAAGGGTGTGAGCCGGATTCCCTTCCGCTTTACGGTATCCCTTTTGCCATCAAAGATAACATAGATCTTCAGGGGATACCTACGACGGCGGCATGCCCTGATTACAGTTATGTGCCAAAAATCTCGGCTTATGTCGTTGAACAGCTGATCGAAGCAGGGGCTATTCCCGTAGGAAAGACCAATCTTGACCAGTTTGCGACAGGACTGGTTGGAACGCGTTCGCCTTACGGAGCCTGTCAGAACAGCATCGATCCGGATTATATCTCAGGCGGTTCAAGCTCTGGAAGTGCCGTTTGTGTTGCCTTGGATATGGCGGTGTTCTCACTGGGGACCGATACAGCCGGTTCAGGACGTGTACCTGCAGCCTTCAACAATTTGGTAGGGCTGAAGCCGTCTAAAGGCATTCTCAGTACCTCAGGTGTAGTTCCGGCATGCAGAAGTCTGGATTGTGTCTCTATCTTTGCCAAGACGACCGAGGATGCAGCAGCGGTCTTTGATGTGGCGGCTTCATTTGATGAGAACGATCCGTACAGTCGTCAGATGGATGAGGTACAAAAAAGTCTGCCTTCAAGCTTTCGTTTTGCCGTGCCTCAGGCAGATCAGTTGAAGTTCTTTGGTGACATCGAGGCGGAAGCTCTGTATAAAAAAGCCGTAGAATCATTTGAAGCAATGGGCGGAACAGCAGTAGAGACAGATTTTTCGCCTATGCTTGAAGCTGCCAATCTGCTTTATTATGGGCCATGGGTCACTGAACGGTATGTTGCGGTCAAAGAGATGATAGAGAGTAAGCCGGAGAGTTTTATAGAAGTAACGCGTACTATCATAGAATCAGGCAAGAGTAAAAGTGCCGAGGACTATTTTAGTGCCGAGTATAAACTAAAGGCTTTTAAACGTCAGGCGGATATCCTGATGAAAGATATTGATTTTGCTTTGACGCCGACCACAGGAACGATCTATACGATCGATGAGGTCAATGCTGATCCGATACAGCTCAATACAAATCTGGGATACTACACCAATTTTATGAACCTTCTTGACTTCTCGGCCTATGCTGTTCCGGCAGGGTTCAGAGCAAACGGTCTGCCTTTTGGTGTGACCCTGTTTTCGGAAGCCTTTGCAGACAAAAAACTGTTACAACTGGGCGAAAAATTTATACAAAAGGATCACCATGTCTAATACAATAAAAATAGCTGTCTGCGGCGCACACATGAGAGGCTTGCCTCTTAATCATCAGCTCATAGAACTGGGTGCAAGCTTTGAAAAGGAGACATCTACTGCAAAGGGTTACCGTCTTTACGACGTACCTGAAAAGCTGCCGCCGCGTCCGGGAATGGTCCGTGACAGCAAGTGTGAGTTTTCTTTGGAGCTTGAGGTCTGGGTTATGCCTCTGGAAAACTTTGGCGCCTTTATGGTGCAGATAGCATCACCTTTATGCATAGGCACGGTCTATCTTGAAGACGGAAGCTCGGTGTACGGTTTTTTGTGTGAAAGCGATGCTCTTATCGGCGCAGAAGAGATAACGGCTTACGGCGGCTGGAGAGGCTATATCCAAAGATAGAATGCTGACTTAAGCAGAAGGTGTGTACTATGGTTTGGAATACCTTGTTTATTTTTACGCGTTTTCATACAAAAGGATCCAATGGATGTGGTTAAGAACAAGTTGTGACCTGAGCTTTGATATTGAGGTGCCGACACCCTTTCTCCTTATGTTACGGCCGCGAAGCGGAAAAAACCAGTGGATAGCCTCGGAAGAGTACAAGATCGTTCCCAGCGTACCGGTTATCGAGTTTACCGATATCTATGGAAACTTATGTCAGCGTCTGATGGCTCCGGTAGGACATTTTGCTATCCACACAGCTGCCGAAGTGATGACATCTGACTATATCGATCAAGCTCCCGGTGCTCCTTTTGTAGAAGTACAGAATCTGCCTGAATCCGTGCTGATCTACCTCTTGCCAAGCCGTTATTGCGAAGCGGACCATTTCACACAGATGGCTATGGAAGTCACTGCAGGGGAGATGCTGGGTTATGATCAGGTCGCTGCTATCACATCATGGATACGGCGTACGATCCGTTTCGAATCCGATTTCAGCCATCTCCAATCCTCGGCAGTCGAAGTCCATCTTCGCCAATCAGGTGTCTGCCGGGATCTTGCCCATCTGGCCATTGCCATGTGCCGCAGTCTCAGTATCCCAACGCGTATGGTTGTCGGGTATCTTCATGGTCTGGAACCTATGGACATGCATGCCTGGTTTGAAGCTTACGTGGGAGACCGCTGGTATGCTTTTGATCCGACACAGGCTCAGACGAGCGGCGGGTATGTCGTTGTAGGATACGGGCGTGACGCTGCAGACGTAGCCGTCTATAATCAGTTTGGACCTGCTTTATCCCCCTCTCACCAAAAGATCACTGTCGAGAAATTAGACGATAACAATGACCTTGTCAAAAAATGAGTGATATGGTGCTTGCGGGTATGTACTGATGACAGAGCATTAAGGTGGACTCAGCTATACAATCTCTCTTTTGCAATAATTTCTTCCGGGTATTTAAATTGCCTACAATGTGTAAAAGATAGGCAGAAAATGATTGTAGGCAAGAAAGACAATGCTATAATGTAATATTAAACCGATAAGAATACCAGGGTCATTTTTCCACAGTAACAGATCTATAAATCACAGCAAGGTATCAAGGGAAAATCATGTCATTAAAAGTTGTACTCTCGCATAAAACACACTACAAATACGATAAATATATATCACTTTCACCGCACACGATACGGCTGCGCCCCGCACCGCACAGCAGAACGCCTATCGAGGCATACTCCATGAAGATAACGCCGGAAAACCATTTTATCAACTGGCAGCAGGATGCGTATGGAAACTACCTTGCCCGTATCGTCTTTCCTGAAAAAGTAAAAGAGTTTGGCATCGATGTCGAAGTGATCGCGGATCTGATATCTATCAACCCTTTTGACTTTTTTGTCGAGGCGTATGCCGAACAGTATCCTTTTGAGTACAAGCCTGCATTAAAAGCAGAATTGAGCCCCTATTTTGAAGTGACAGAAGAAGGAAAACATCTTAAAAAGTTTATTAAATCGCTTGATCTGAAAGAGCGCAAGATCAATGACCTCTTGGTTTACCTTAATACGGAGATCTACAAGTACCTTAACTATACGGTCCGTCTTGAAGCCGGTGTACAAAGCTGCGAAGTCACCCTGGACAAGAAGCTGGGAAGTTGTAGGGACTATGCGTGGCTGTTTGTGCAGGTCTTACGATCATTGGGGCTTGCTGCACGATTTGTATCGGGTTACCTGGTCCAGTTAAAGCAGGATGAGAAATCGCTTGACGGCCCGAGCGGCCCAGAAGAGGATTTCACGGACCTGCATGCGTGGACAGAGGTCTATCTGCCGGGTGCGGGCTGGGTTGGTCTTGACTCTACCAGCGGTCTGTTCGCCGGGGAAGGGCATATTCCGCTTGCCTGTACTGCGCATTATGAGAGTGCC
>JBFEYG010000154.1:0-6248 GCA_041562275.1 Sulfurimonadaceae bacterium
ACTCTTCTGACCAGTCTGGCGATCTCTATCTGGTAGACCTGTGATTTGCGTTTTTTATCATCTCTCGCCTGTTTGACCCGCATCCATGCCTGCTCAGGTCTATAGAGGATCTGTCCGCCGCCGTGCTGTTCCAGCAGGGATCTTCTCTCTTTATTCGCGTTGATGACTTCCAAGACGACCGGACTTACCTTTTCAGCCTTGTCGGCCACACCCAGCAGTTCAAAAAATGTATTGACGACTTCTTTGTAGAAGATAGAGCTAAAGCGTCTAGAGTATGTGTTCATAAGCGTATACATAAACTTAAGATATTTTTTGTCTTTAGTGATTCTGTCTATTTCAACGGGCGTATAGCGTTTCTCTTCAAGAAGGGATTTAAGTTCGGCCAAAAGAAGTTCGACAAGCACAATAGTCACAGAAGAAAAGTCCATTGAATCAAGACTCTTGATCTTTAAGAAGTTTACTGTTGGCGATATCCTGCTCTCATAGCAGATCTCCTTGCACATCAGCGCCATTACCTCTTTTCTGTCTTCATCGCATTTGGCATGCAAGACCTCGTTCTCAAAGGTCAGGACATCTGAAAAGATCGTGTCTATATACTCCTGAGACTTTGACATAAGAAGTTACCCAATCATGCTCGAGATGTCTTGGCCAAAGCTGACTTTTTCACCGCTTTTGACAAAAATATCCATCTCTTCGGCAATAAGGACAATAGTAGAACCCATTTGAAAACAACCGAAGTCATCGCCCTTGTCCATATTAAGTGATTCATACTCATAAGCGACACTTTCTCTCAGATGGCTATTTGTGTTAATGCTCGGTTCGAATGAAACTTCCATTCTTCCGACATTAAGCGCGCCGACAAGGACCATGTAGAACAGTTTGTCATCTTGGGTATAACACTCGATGACCACCCTTTCGTTTTCTATAAAAAGGTCAGTCTGTTTGTTCAAATAGGTAAAGTTGACAGGGTAGAGCTTGCCTGGGATGTGTACGACCTTTGTGATACGGCAGTTCACAGGAATGTGATACCGATGATAATCACTCGGTGAAAGATAGAAGTTTATAAAGCGTCCATTTTTGATCTTGTGTTTATCGGCAGGATCGATAAAGTCACCTAAAAGTTCATCTACCTTGTACTTCATACCTTTGATCTGCAATGAGGTGAAATCGTGCACTTTTCCGCACTCGGATATCAAAGCATCACACGGAGAGATCATAATGTCTCCATCAAGGTTAAACGTTCTCGGTTCTCTAAGATGACGTGTAAAAAGTTTATTAAGCGTCTCATAGCTCGAAGAGGGTTGAAACTCGCTCATATCAAGACCCATCAGTCTGACATACGAGGCGTTGATAAAGTTTTGTACCGGTGTTGGAAATGCCTTTGATGCAAACTTTCCGAAGATCTGAGATAAGGCCGAAGTGATGTGTCTGTTGTTATTAGTCAATCTGTTTCCTTGATGTGATTTTTTCTTCTCTTATCTCGCGTTTAGCCAACTCTTCGATAAGAACCGTGGCATAGGAGCCTTTAGGCAGAGTGAAATGCAGTTCATACCAGGCCTTATCCTGCTTATATTCGGTCTCTATCTCCTCTGGAAAAACAAAGGCATAACGGCGTGTACCGTCTTCCTTCGTTTCAGTATCAAACTCTTTTTCAATGGTATGGGCTATATCTTCACTCTTTTTGACTTTTTTTCCTGCGAGCAAACCGGTCGGAGCGCGATCCTTTTTCGCAAAAAGCTCGGCTTCGGCATCAAGGTCTTCTGCATAGAAGATCGCGCCGTAAGGGTAGTGCATGCACAGATCGCCCGGAAGCATCTTAAAAGGATGCGGCTGCTTTTGCATCTGCTTGACAAGATTGACGTCAAGGTTCAACACATCTGCCGCTTCATCAGCCTTAAGCCCCGAGACAAGCTTGCTGATCTCTATACGGCGGCTCAGCCAAAGATTGAACAGATGAGACTGATACGCAGAGACAAAGAGCTGCGATTTCTTCTTGTTTTTTTCTCTGCGTTTGCCTTCAACGATCTCCTGACCAAGCTTATAGTTGTCTCCGTCGTTTCCAAAACGCTGATATCCAAAATAGTTTGGCATTCCGTCTTTGGCGATCAGGTTGACTGCCTGATCAAGTTTTTGAGCAGCAACAGGAAGCACTTTTTTTAATCGGATAAAAAAACGGTTTCCTTTCAGATGTCCGGTGCGGATCTTGTTATTATGACGCACTTTGGAAAGGATCTTTATCTGCGGATGATCCATCTTGTCCAGGGCTTCTTCAATACGTGCAGGCACGGATATATACTGGCTAGTCAAAGCATTCTTGTCTTTAAGACCGGCTGTACCGATTTCTTTTGCCTTTGCCCCGGTAGTGTTGCAGATGATATCCACCATCTCCCATGTACTTAGGTTCTTTTTGCGCACATGCAAGACCAGATGCTCGCCCTCACCGCTGAACTCATACAGAGGTATTTCGTCTACGACAAAATCCCTTGGGCTTTGAGCAAAATGAAAAGGTATTGCCGAATGGTTTAAATAATAGTTTCTGTTCAAAAGTGGTTAGCCTTGCATAGGGATTTGTAGTGCTTTCGTTGTGCTCTTGCAAAGAGTGTCAGTTTGCAGCGCTCTGCTTTGGCAAGACGTATCATCTTCTTTCTTGCACGTGCAGGAAAACCGATAAGCATCTCATACTCTTCACCGCTGCAACCAATACGCTTGGCTATAGTCTGCTCAAATGAAAAACCAAGTCTATTTGCTTTTGACAGCTTACCCAGATCGGCAAACAGCCCATCCGAGATATCCATCCCACACGAGAGTGAAACAGCCGTTCTCTTGACGAAACTTTGTCGAAGTTCAGGCTTGAAAAAACGTGAACTCTTTCGCGCACTGTTGTATCTGAGCAGAGAGGTCAACGCCTTCTTTGAGGAACCCAATCTTCCTGTATATGCAAGGTAATGACCTGCCTTTAGTCCCGTTCTTGTCAAAGGCTTTTTCGCTTGCGCAAGTACCGTCACCGTGATATCGATCTTGACGTTGGAGATCGTATCTCCGCCGATGATCTCGATCCCAAACTCTTTGGCTGCCTTGTCAAAACCGCTGTGCAGTCTTTTGATCTCATGTACGCTAAGACTAGAAGGGATAGCAACTGCCAACAGTGCATATTTGGGATCAGCATTCATTGCAATAGAGTCAGAGATATTGATGATCATAGACTTATAGGCTATCTCTTCAAAGTCAAGCCATTCGCGTTTAAAGTGCACATTTTCAAAAAAAGCGTCTTTTGAGACGATCCAGTCACCTATAACAGCAGCATCATCGCCGATCTTGTTTGATTTAAAACAGGAGATAAAAAAATCTTCTTTGTTCAAATGGCATCCATATCATTCATTTATAATGTAAGAATTGTACCAAAACTTCCTTTTATTGAGATGATGTTCATATAACAGGGCTTATTAAGTCACTTTTAATGCTGTGCGGTTTAAAATCTAGACACAAATATTAACTATATTTATTAAGGAAAAAAATGCGTTGGTCAATAAAACAAATTTTTAACAATATCTCAACTACCCTGCTCGCACTTTCCATCATACTTGGTGTGCTTACTGTCATCACCTTTACATTAAACTCTTCAGTTGAAAAGACAGACCTTCTGCTTCATCAAAAGGCTCTGATAAAAGAAGCTTACAATCTTGGACGCGATGATATACAGCTAAGCAACATACAGCTTAGAGGCATCATCGACAATCTTAAATACGATATCACCAAGATGAAAAATGCTTTTGCTTATGATATCCTCGGGAACTACGTTTTTGGACATCATGTTGAGTTCAACAATGATCTGGAACAATTGGCGATTAAACAGCTCTTATATATCGAGGCAGCAGACGAATACTATGACCAAAGTCTTGAAGAGCTTGAGACACGTCTGGACGAATATGACTTTGCTCAGGCCGAGTATGAGTCCAAACTTTTTGAACTTGAAGAAAAACACCTTATCTACGAGGCAGAGAAATTCAACTTTATCCAGTACATCATCTATCTTGCCTTTGTCGTCTCTATATTAGCGACACTTTGGTTTACCCGTCGCCTCTCTTTTATCTACAAAGATCTTAAGACCCTCTACTCTGTAGACCTTGAAAGCAAAGGGCGCATGTATCTGACCGAAGAAGCGGAGATGATCACCAAGCGTATGAGCCGCAAACCAACAGCTACTGAGAACCCTGCTTTCATCGATCCTGTCACTGAAGTCAACAACTACAAAGGGCTGCTTCATGGCTTTGCCAACCGCAAAGGAAATGCTGGCGCTTCATTGGTTGTCTGTGTTTTCTCACTTGACAAATTTAGAGAGATCGAAGCGAAATACAAAAAAGACCTGGCTAATCAGATACTCAAGAAGATAGCCTTCGTCTTCTCACTGTATGAGCAGCATACGGATGTGCTTGGCCGTATCGACTACGATCAGTTTGTGCTTGTGCTCAACCGTAACACCAAGGATGCCGCTTTAAATGATTGCGAACAGATCAGAAAGAGCATCGAAGAGACTAAATTCAGAGCACCAAAGGGAGAGATGATAAAAGTCACCGTCAGCGGTGGATTTGTCGTCAAGACACCTAACAAACCTCTGGATCAGACCATCGCCCATGCCAAAGAGATCCTTGCTGCTGCCGTAGCACAAGGTGGAAACAGAATAGCCCAGCTTCGTGATCACGCTGACAAAGGTCTACGCTAGGCCCTTTTCACCTGATCTCTTCAAGTGTTACCAACTGTAATAGTGACACTATGTTTTATGCTTCAAACCGTAACATTCCATTTTTTCCATTTCACAGCACACTGATTTAGCCTTATGCAAGGCACTTGAAGATATAATCGTGAAAAATATTTTTCGGAGGAATTGCGAATGAGTATTCCCATTTATACATATGATGCGGTAATCGTTGGTGCAGGCCTTGCAGGCTGTGCCGCTGCGCTTGAACTACAAAAAGCCGGCAAAAAAGTCGCAGTAATTACAAAACTACACCCACTACGTTCACATTCAGGTGCTGCTCAGGGTGGTATCAATGCTGCTTTCAGTGATGCAGACAGTGTTGAACTGCATGAATTTGATACGGTCAAAGGTTCTGATTATCTTGCAGATCAGGATACGGTTGAGTTCATGTGTCAAAAAGCACCGGAAACTGTCCGTTGGGTCGAGCGTATGGGAGCTGCTTTTTCTCGTACAGAAGACGGGAAGATCGCACAACGTCCTTTTGGGGGTCAATCATCGCCTCGTGCCTGTTTCGCAAAAGACCGTACAGGTCTTACTCTTTTACAAACTATTTATGAGCAGGCTCACCGCCACGGTGTCAAGTTTTGGGATGAATGGTATGCCGCTGATCTTTTGTATGAAAACGGAAAAGTTTACGGAGTAGCCGCTTACAATATTCGTAACTCTGAAAAAGCGATCTTTAATGCCAAATCTGTCATGTTCGCAACAGGCGGATATGCACGTTCGTTTAAAATCAACTCCAATGCACACGCCAATACAGGTGACGGTCTGTCACTTGTCGCACGCCACGGCCTTCCTCTTGAAGATATGGAGTTCGTACAGTTCCACCCGTCAGGTCTATCAGGGAACGGAGTCCTTATCTCTGAAGCTGCCCGCGGTGAAGGCGGTCGTCTTCTTAACTCACTGGGTGAACGATTCATGGAAAAATATGCCCCGAAGGCACTTGAACTTGCTTCCCGCGATGTCGTTGCCCGTGCTATTATCCAGGAGATCCGTGAAGGACGCGGTGTCGGTCCTCGTAAAGATGCAGTCTATATCGACCTTGTACACCTCGGAAAAGACCTGATCATGGAACGTCTTCCGGAACTTCGTGACCTTGCTATCACATTCCTGGGTCTTGATATGATCAAGGAACCTATCCTTATCTCTGCGACTGCACACTACTCAATGGGTGGTATCCCGTGTGATGTCAACGGACATGTTCGCAAGAACAACACAGAATTCGTAGAAGGTTTCTACGCTGCGGGCGAATGCGCCTGTGTGTCTGTTCACGGTGCAAACCGTCTTGGTGCCAACTCTGTTCTTGAAGCCCTTCTTTTCGGCCGTTTTGTCGGTAAAGCAATGGCAGAAGAAGTCGACGGTATCGAGATGAGAAAAGCGACTCAGGACGATGCTAAGTCTATGACACAAGAACTTGATTGGATACTTACCAACAACGGAACAGAAAAAGTGTCTCAACTTAGACATGAACTACAGCAGTCAATGACGGACA
>JBFEYG010000155.1:0-6234 GCA_041562275.1 Sulfurimonadaceae bacterium
TGTGAAGAAGCAGAGGCAATGTAAAAAAGTTTTTGTTCTTGGATAAACGCTATATCGTTTTTGCTCAGGGTCTTATACTGTTTTCCCATAAATATTTTCCAATTATTGAATAAAAATATACCTGATTATATAAGAGAAGTCTAAATATGAGGTAAACGGCGGCTATCGAGTCCCAATATCATCTGAGAGTAAAATGTTTAATTGCTTAGCTTAGAGAGCGTTAGACAAGTTCGTGGATTTGTGCCGAAGCTTTCTCTTTATAAGACTGTAAAGGCTCGATATCATCGGACTTGTCAAGTTGAAGATAGGAGTCCAGTTCTGTTCTGTTTTCATCAAGTATACGGTCAAACTCGCTTTGTGTATTAATAGGCTTGTCACCGTTGTATTTGTCCAGTAATACATTCGAAGTCCCGATGACGACAAGGTAGCTGTGGCCTTCATAATCAAGCATAACGACACGGTTCTTAGGATCAAGCGGTTTTTGAAAACGTACGCTGATTCCCTCTTTTTTAGTACTGCCTTTAAAGAGCCACGGCTGCTTTCCTTTGGCTTGGGGAAGAGCCATTCTCTTTTTCAGCCACAGCATGATGAAGATCCCGATAAGTAAGACAGCGATCACGATATAGTAGGAGTTGTTGAACTCATTGGCTGTTTTGGTTGGAAGGCTGCTTGGGCCGGTGAGGGGGGTGGATTCCTTGTCGGTGCTCTTGGTAACAGGAGCTCCTTTTATAAAACGCAGGCGCAGACCGTACGAGTCGCTTGTCTTAGATGCACTCATCGACACATCTTTTGCGGTTTGTAAAATGATCTCTGTATGCGAGTTTATAGGCGTTATAGTCATCTTATGCAGATAAGAAGTGTTGATGTTCTTTATCTTGGGTGCCTCAATTGATGCTCCCTTCAGCTTGAGCATGATCTGATTGTTTCGTGTGACCTGCGAAAGCTTGCCTTCAAAAGGGGTGTCAAAGGTAAGCATGACATCAACACGGTTTGATCGTTCATATACATTGTAGGAGAGAATCTTGGAACCCAAAAGACGTAGGGGGAACAGCAATAATAACAGGTATCTCATAAACGCTCTTTTGATAAATAATATATAACCGAGGTCGAATCCAGTACTTCATTGATACGGATAGCAAGGTTCTTCTCATAGACCATGACCTCACCTTTGCCTATGATACGGTTATTGACATAGGCTTCCACACTTTCACCTGCAGGTTTGCTCAGGTCGATGACGGAACCTTTTTGGAGGGCGAGGATATCTTTTATTGTGAGGCTGGTCTGCCCCAGGTCAGCGATAAACTCGACTTCCATATCAAGAAGCCCTTCGTAATCCATCCACGCAAGTTCTTCAAGCTCGTCCTCATTCAGATCAAGCTCTGCAAGACGGTCTTCCGCCATCTGCTCTTGTAATGTTTGGCGCTTTTCTTCGGGCATCTTAAATACCTATCCTTTTATACCGATAATCAAACTGTCTTTAGAGGTGTTTAAAACCGAGAACTCGCTGCACTGGCAGTTTTGAAACTCTTCTATCGCTTTAAATACCGGCGTTGTTATCATAAAATGTTCTTTTTCAGCCTGTTCGGCTAAAACTTTTGCACTTCCAACGATCATGTTCGTAGACTCAAGTGCCATATCTATCATCGTCTTTTCATCCGTCTCATCTTCAAAAAGATACACTGAGACTATCTCTTTAAGCAGTGCTTCGTTGAAACCAAGATAAACACTCTTTATCTCTCCGTTGTCCATCTTTACATCGATAGAAGCAATTACTGTTCTCAATTGTGAAAGTGCATCGGCTTCTTCCGGTACGAGTTGGATCTGATCACGTAAAAAATTCTCAGCCGCTTGAATGATAAGTGAAACCATCGGGTATCCTGTATATTATAAATAATAATGACATCTAATGGCTTATTATAGGTAAAATGGATTAAGGGCAGTTTAACAAGGTGACCTTAACGGGCAAAGAAGAATGAAAATTACGTTTTAGATAAATTTACTCTGTAGAGTCAGGTGCATCAGTGAAAAAAAACTTTGTGATCTGATAATAAAGATTTTTAAGAAGAGAGGGTTAGTTCTAGATTTAATGGCCTAATTAATGCAAAGTTAAGTACAATTCCAAAACTAGCTGTATAGCGGTTTTGTGAAATAAAAAGTTTCTTGAGAAAACTAGCTGTATAGCGGTTTTATGAAACAAAGGTTGTGCTTCCTCTAACTGGAGTCTGTTCAGAGGCTGTCTTTGCAGAGGATTTTTTATATTTAAGAATAACAGGTGTTTATTATAGACGCATTAATGATTTTTGAGTTGATTTTTTTGGGTATCGGTATCGGTGCCCTCTCCGGTTTTTTTGGTATCGGAGGGGGGACTATCCTGGTGCCTATACTCTTGTTTATGGGATATGACATCAAGGTTGCAGTAGGTATCTCAGTCGTGCAGATGGTCTTCAGTTCGATATACGGTTCTTTTTTAAATTACAAAAAAGGGACCTTGGCTTTTGACACAGTGTTTACGATCGGTTCAGGCGGCTTTTTCGGGGCACTTCTTAGCGGATGGGTCATCTCGGTCCTCTCCTCGCAGACGCTTGAGTATATTTTTGTGGTGTTTATCATCATTGCACTTTCGCGTATGGCTTACAAACCGGCCGTGTATAAACAGAGCAGGAAGGTCCATCCTTTCATCTTGTTCGTGATCGGGGCAGTTCTGGGTGTTTTTGCTATCTCTATCGGCGTAGGCGGTTCTATTTTACTTGTCCCCATCCTGGTCGGATTCTTACATTTTGAGCTTAAAAAAGCGATCTCGGCGGGCCTTTTCTTTGTTGTCTTTTCGTCGATCTCCGGTCTGATCAGTCTCTCTCTCGCCGGACAGATCGTCTTTTTCGACGGACTTGTTATCGGGGCGGCCTCTTTACTCGGGGTCTTCATCGGTGTACATATCAATGTATTGACACCTTCTGTGTTGCAAAAGCGGTTGCTTCTTGCCTTTTATATTTTAGTATTATCTTATCTTTTATTGAGGGTCTTTAATCTATGATCAAAATTACCGGTGCACGTGAAAACAATCTTAAAAACGTATCTTTAGAAATTCCAAAAAACAAGCTGGTCGTCTTTACCGGTCTGAGCGGAAGCGGAAAGTCGACTCTCGCCTTTGACACACTCTACGCAGAAGGACAACGCCGCTATATCGAATCCTTGTCTTCGTATGCCAGACAGTTCTTGGATAAGATCGGAAAACCGGAAGTAGACAAGATAGAAGGGCTCACTCCGGCGATCGCGATCGATCAAAAGACAACATCCAAAAACCCGCGCTCCACTGTCGGGACGATTACGGAGATCTATGATTACCTCCGTCTGCTCTTTGCCCGTGTAGGTGTTCAGCATTGTCACATCTGCTCCAAACCGATCTCGCAGATGAATGCAGCCGATATCATCGATCAGGTCGCCAAGCTTCCGTTGGGGTCAAAAGTCGTTATCCTTGCACCTTTGATACGTGAGAAAAAAGGGACTTTTTCCGATCTGCTTGAGTCCTTGAGTGCAAAAGGATATGTACGTGCAATGATCGACGGGGTGATGGTGCGCCTGGATGAGGAGATCGAGCTCTCCAAGACTAAAAAACATACGATCAAGGTCGTCATCGACCGTATCGTCATCAAAGAAGACAATAAAGAGCGTATCGCACAAGATGTCGAAAAAGCACTCAAGGAGTCTTACGGCGAGCTAGAGATCGAAGTGCTGAACCATGAAGAGGTTGATCTTGCAGAAAAACTTATCCACTACAGCGAACATCTTGCCTGCCATGATTGTAAGGTGAGCTTTGAGCCGCTGGAGCCGCTTTCGTTTTCGTTTAATTCGCCCAAAGGTGCATGTACGGAATGTGACGGTCTGGGTATCCGTTATGCTTTGGATACGGACAAGATTATCGATCCTGACTTGAGTATTGAAAAAGGTGCGGTAAAGATCGTCTATGGTTTTAACAAGGGGTACTATTTCACCTTTTTGAAAGGCTTTTGCGAACATGAGAAGATTTCAGTCACCAAACCCTTTGGAGAGCTCGAAGAGTATCAGAAAAAAGCAATCTTGCACGGCAGTATCGACGAGATCGCTTTTGAGTGGAAGGGCCACCCGGTTCAGCGTGTATGGCCCGGAATAACGAAGATCGCCTATGATATGTTCAAAGATGAAAAAGAGTTGCAGGACTATATGAGCGAGAAGACCTGTTCGAAGTGCGACGGGAACCGTTTGCGCAAAGAGAGTCTTGCGGTTGATGTCGCGGGTAAAAAGATCTTTGAGCTGATCAAGATGCCTATTGAAGACACCTATTCCTTTTTTACAGAGGAGAAGAACTTTGCGTATTTCAACGATCAGACAAAGATGATAGGCGAACCGATCTTGAACGAGGTAAAAGAACGTCTTTTCTTTTTGTATGATGTCGGCCTGGGTTACCTGTCACTGTCACGTGACGCCCGATCTATCAGTGGAGGAGAAGCGCAGCGTATCCGTATTGCCTCACAGATCGGTTCGGGTCTGACGGGCGTGATGTATGTCCTTGATGAACCGAGTATCGGTCTTCATGAGAGAGATACTCTGAAGCTGATCCGAACCCTTCGTTCTTTACAGGAAAAAGGCAATACGGTCATTGTCGTCGAGCATGACAAAGAGACGATCGAAAATGCGGACTATATTGTTGATATCGGTCCGGGCGCAGGCAAGTACGGAGGAGAGGTCGTCTTTGCCGGAACACGCAAAGAGATGACCAAGGCCAAGACGCTTACTGCTGATTATCTTTACGGCAGAAAGATGATAGAGTATTTTTACCGCAGAGAACAGGAAGAGTGGATAGAGATCAAAAATGTGACGATCAACAATATCAAAGACCTTTCTGTCAAGATACCTTTGCGCAATCTTGTCTGTGTCAGCGGGGTGAGCGGAAGCGGAAAATCTTCTCTTATACTCCAGACATTACTGCCGGTTGCGCGTGAGCTTCTTAACCATGCAAGAAAAGTGAAGAAAATAAAAGGTGTCGAGATCGAAGGGCTTGAACAGCTTGACAAGGTCATCTATCTCGACCAGAGTCCGATCGGGCGTACACCGCGTTCAAATCCTGCGACGTATACCGGGGTGATGGATGAACTTCGTCTTCTTTTCGCCAAGACCAAAGAGGCTCAGATCCGTGGATATACGGCTTCACGTTTCAGCTTTAACGTTAAAGGCGGGCGTTGTGAGAAGTGTCAGGGGGAGGGTGAGATCAAGATTGAGATGCACTTCCTGCCTGACATCATGGTCAAATGTGATTCTTGTCACGGGCAGCGCTATAATCCGCAGTCTTTGGAGATCTTGTACAAGGGTAAAAGCATCTCTGATGTACTGAATATGAGTGTTACCGAAGCCCTGGAATTTTTCAAGCCGATCCCGAAGATCAAGGTCAAATTGCAGACCCTGCATGATGTAGGACTGGGGTACATCAATCTCGGGCAAAATGCCGTGACACTCTCAGGCGGGGAAGCACAGCGTATCAAGCTCTCAAAAGAGCTGAGTCGAAAAGATACCGGAAAGACGCTGTACATCCTCGACGAGCCGACGACAGGTCTGCACTTTGACGATGTTAACCGTCTGACGGACGTTCTTCACCATTTTGTAGAATTGGGGAATTCAGTCCTGGTGATCGAGCATAATCTAGATATGGTGAAAAATGCAGACTATGTGATCGATATGGGGCCTGAAGGCGGTGTCAAAGGCGGGCGTATAGTCGGTGTCGGTACACCTGAAGAATTGGCTGAAAACTATGAGAAAATGGGTTCCTATACGGGCGAATTTTTGAAAAAAGAGCTCGCATTTCATAAAAAAACAAAGAAGTAGTGGTACAATAAGCAAATTAAAATCAATTATAGAAAATGGTAAATACATGAAATCATCTCTCGTCGAAAGTATAAAATCTCTTCCTGCGTTGCCAAAAACAATCGTTGAGATGCAGCAGGTATGTGCTAACCCTGAAGCTGCTATCAATGATCTGGTCCAAGTCGTTGAAAAAGATCCTATGATCGTTGCAAACCTTTTAAAAGCTGCAAACTCGCCTCTGTACTGTTTTGGCAGAGAGATCAAAAATGTCTCTCAGGCTGTCTCACTGTTCGGGATGAGTATGACGCGTTCTATAGCGATAGGAAACTCTGTACGCAAACTTTTAAACGTGGATATGGAGCCTTACGGTGTGACGTCGGAAAGATTTGCCGATATCTCTAA
>JBFEYG010000156.1:0-5924 GCA_041562275.1 Sulfurimonadaceae bacterium
AACTCGCTTCCAAGACGTGAAGCCGTAGAGACCCAGGCTTCCTGCATGGAAGGCAGTGACTGCGTATACGCTTCCCACGAGGTAAATGAGAGTTCGAAGACCTTTTGCTTCACGTCATGGGCGCTTGTCTCGATAGGTACCGGAGGAGAAAAAGCAACGATGACCTCGCGTTTTCGGCTTTTCTTGGCCTGCTGAAACTTCTGCGATGAACGCGAAAATCGGCTTCCCCACATCCCTCTGAGGTAAAAAGGTACGATCACCGCATCCGCATCCTTGGCCATCATCTCAAATCCACGCTTAAACTCATTGAGTTGTCCGTTACGGCTGATCGTCCCTTCGGGAAAGATACAGACGACTTCACCTTCATTCAAATACTCCCTGACTTTCTCAGCCGCATCCTTCACGCTTCGAGAAGAGACAGGGATGACCTGGAAGAAATCAAGAAAAGCCTTCAGATACCACTTCTCATAGATAGCTCTGTCCATGACGTAACGTACACGCCGCGGCATACTCATCTGAATGATCGCCCAGTCGAGCCATGAGATATGATTCCCAAGCAGCAGTACACCGCCCGTCTGGGGGATGTTGTTAAAGCCAAGCACCTTAAGCCTGAAACGTCGTGATATAAGCGAAGCGATCAAAAAGATAACCATCGACTGCGGGATGTAACTGATCACATAGACAGAGCCCAGGAAGGCAACGACAAGCATCATATAGAACAGACCTATACTGTCGATCCCAAACACGGCGAAGACGACGGTAAGGACCAAAAATGAGACCATAGAGACGTTCTGGATGAAGTTATTCCCCGCTATGACCAGTCCTAATTCATGTTCTTTGGCATTAAACTGCACCAGTGCATTCAACGGAACGATAAAAAGTCCTGCAAAGAAGCCAAAAGCGAAAAAGTTCAAACCGTGCAGCATCGGTTCTTTCATCACGGGCAGGAGGATCAGTGTGATCGTGATACCTGCAGCACCGACAGGAATAGTCCCTGTCTCGATGTAGTTCTTTGAGACCTTGCCGGAGGTGATCGATCCGATGACGATACCAATACCCGCAAGCGCCATCATCCCCTGCACGAGTATCGTATTGGTAATTTCCAGGCTCTCTTTTGCATAGGCAGGAAAACTTGCCAGAACGACCTGCGAGATAGACCAGAAGAGTGCCAGACCGATGATAGCGTGAAAAATGATACTGTTATCGGTGATGATCTTCATATTTGTCCTGAGGTACTGCGCAGTGTAATATTTTTTAATATCAAAGTGCACATCGCTTTGGACATGGGTGTCAGGAAGCCTGTAGGCCAGAACAAGTTCGATGATCGAACCGATCACAAGGGCCCAGCCGACAGGTGCGATATGTGTAAGTATCTCTGAGCTGCTGCTGTAGCTCACATTCTCAAGGTAGCCCTCGAAGAAGATCGAATAGACGAATATACCGCTTAGGATAGAGACCGTAGTCACCGCCTGTACGATACCGTTACCCAGCGTAAGGTACTGGTTACCCACAAGCTCTTTGATATAGCCGTATTTCGCAGGAGAGTAGATAGCAGACTGGGCTGCAAGTACAAAGGTCAACGCAAAAGCCAGTTCAAAGGCACCGATATAATAGGCTCCCGTTATCCCCAGCGTGATCACGACTGCTGCCCATGCGCTCACACGCATGACCTTGTTCTTGGAGTACTTGTCCGAGATAAAGCCCGAAGGCGAGAAGAGCATGATGAAAGGTATCAATATAAGCGCGTTGACAATAGCTGTCAATATGATTTGCGTCTGACCGTCATAGATCTTAAAGACGGTGTTTTGGATGATAATCTTATGGCCAAGATCCGTAAAAGCATTTAAGAATACGACAGCGATATACGGTAATAGTCCCGTGATCTTCCAGATATTAGACATCTGTTCTCCTTTTATGTTCAAGTTTTGTATGCAGGTTAAAGATGTAAGGTTTTAGCGTAAGGACAAGATCCAAGAAGACCTCCTGGGCGTGATTGCTGCCCTTCTTGTCGTTTTTGACAAGCTCAGCTCCCAGTTCATATTCTAGACTCGCAAGTTCTTTTGCCGTTTTGATATACGTATCCAGAAGTCTTTGTGTCTTCTTGCACCCTTCAAGGTCACTGAGTATCTGAAGCATATGCCAGCTGCTGTCATTGAAATAACCATCCGGCATCTCTAAGATGCCATCCTCGACATAAGCCATGATGCGCTTCTTGTCCAGACCATACACCTCCAGTGCATCATCTAATGTCTTGTAGCGGCGCTCTTTGACACCAGTCAGCAGGTCAAGTTTCTGAATAAGGACGTCCACGCCGCTTTCAAAATCAAAGCGGTTATCATCAAAGATCTGTTTGATCTGTGTGATCGTATAGTGAAGCTGGTTTTGAAGTGTCTTGATCAGACGTACACGCTCGATCGAGTCATCGGCATAGAGATGGACGTTAGGTTTTGGCTTGCTGGGCTCTTCCAAAAGGCCCTCTTTGACATAATAAAGCAGGGTCGAACGGGTCTCGCCCGTCTGCTTCATCAGTTCTGCCATTTTGATGGACATAGCATTCTCCTTGCAACGTGATGTTGAAGAAGTATGCCATAAGAAGATTAAAGTGTCAAGTGTCACCTAACACTTTTTAAAAAGAGGCCCTGTCCTGCGATAAAGAGCAGAACAGAGAGGTTTTACTTAGGCTGACTAAGCTGCTTGTGCAATGCGTTCAGGTCGCCCAAGACATTTACGTTGGAGATCTTTCCGTTTCTAAAATGGAAAAAAGCTGCTCCTGAGTAACTTATACGGTTTCCCGTTGCTTCGTAGCCGAGAAGCTTACCTTCATGCGTTCCTGAATAGGTCACATATACGGCTGCAAGGTTGCCTTCATGCACTTCCATCTCTGCCGCATGGTAGAGGTTAGGAAAGGCATTGATGACCATGTGTGCATAATCTTTGAACCCTTCGATGCCGTTTGCGACGATATCCAAAGAACCGCGAAAACGAACATCAGTATCAAGCAGTTTATCTGCCTTGTCAAAATCATGATCGTTCCACATATCATAATAGGCACGTACAAGTTCTTTGTTGGTCATTATATTCCTTTAGTCTATATAATGATGCTTGTGTGGGAATCGCTCTTGAGTAGCATACTCCGAACCCCCACCCCAGTCATCATAGTCATCATATTCGTCATAATCTACAGTGAAGATCTTCTCATAACCTCTTTTGACGAGTTCATCATCGATCATCTCACTGTTAACACCTTTGCTTTTGCAAAGCTCCACGATATCGGCAATATCAGCCGCATCAACGCCACCAAGTTCCATTTCTAATCTAGCATCAGAAATTTTCATTTAGTCCTCGATAAGATAAATAAGTAGTAATAGACATTACTAAATAAGGTCTGACACCTCGTATCAGACACAGCCAAAAGAACCGATGATACCAAGTGCGATATCATCAAATGACTCAAGGGCTTTTCTTTCAAAAAGACGGCCTTATTTTGAGTAAGTAATTATACTATTTTTTTGAAAGTTTTGCGTCAATAAATATACGCAGCTATCCTGCACGGTGCGGGGGTTTGGAGCATGCTGCTTTTTAGCGGGAAAGTTTGAAAAGAAGCCGGCTATTCCGGCGTACTTTCGTTCTCTTGTTCTTCGTCTGTAATCAAGGCTTCCGTGCCCCAACCTTCGTAACGGCCATGCCCCTGTTTTATCAGGGGAAAGATCGAGGCGGTCTGTTCTTCGATGATCTCCAGGCTTAGCGGGGAAAGCTTGGTAAAGACGACCCCGTATACAAAATCATCCTCCGCTTTTTCATCCATAAACTCCTGCAAAAAAGCAAAACCATCTTCTTGCATCTCGTCTATGAAACGTTTGCGCTGTGACTGCGTAATGAAAACGGCATGATGTTCTATGCGGTGTTCCGCTTCAAGGTCATCTCCGGCTTCTTCCAGTTCACCAAGGATAGTCTCACTCTGGAGTCTGTTGTACTCGACCTCATTGGGAAGGAGAAGCTTTTTGTAGGTTTCATACTTCTTGTCACGGCGGTTTCCGCTTTCATACTGATACTTTGGCTTCAAGGCCTCGCTGATGGCATTCTCGAAACCCTTGCCGTTTTCTGCATAGAAGTAAAACTCGCCCCACCCTTCGAACAGCCGCCAGCCTACATAGTCCAGATCAAGTCTTTCGGTGCTTTTGAGTATGCTCTGCTCGATCGTCAACAACTCTTCATCATCCCCGTCAAACTTCACAAAGACATACAGCAGTGTCTGTTTTTCCTCATAGATGTTCTCTTCCGGGTAAAAATCCAGGACAAAGACTTTTGCGCCGTCTTCATCAGTATAATATAGTGACATTAAATTCCTTAGTATGTTAAGTGAAATTATACTATCATTTTGCATGACAACCGAATCCCTCTATCTTATTCTTTTTATCGCTGCAGAGATCTTTGAGATACTGTGGCAAAAATCACCCACTCTGGCGTCCATGTTGGCGAAGATCTATCGCTATTATAAGAAAAGCCCTTACCTGCTCTACCTGATGCATCCGAGCTATATCTTCACACTCTATCTCTTTTATCTGACCCATTACAACCTGTGGATATTGGCGATCTTGGCGATCAAGAGTATCGACATCCTCTTCAAGGTGCAGCTCATCCAAAAACATTTTGTCCGTGATGAACTGAGCGAAGAAATGAAGACTATGCTGAATCTTCCGCTCCATCCCATCATGCTTACCATGGGTCTTATGATCTATCCCTACCTGCTCTATCTCGCCATTTTTTAGACTCTGCTTAGGATTTTATTCTAAGCCATCGCTTGAAACATATTCTTATAATTGATAATAATTCTTATTACTCTTGACATTGATAATAAATATCAGTAATATTCTGCATACAAACAACAAAACTGATAACAATTATCAGTATAGGGAAAAGGAATTAAAATGAAAAAGACAATACTATCACTCGCAGTGGCTTCGGCACTTTCAACATCACTATTTGCAGATGCAGAGACAGATGAATTAAGAGCACAGCTAAAAGCTTTGACAGAACGCCTGAACAAGGTCGAAAAACAAAACAATGAGACAGACGAAAAGACGAACACACTTATTGAAGAGACTGCCAACCTCCAGACAGGGTTTAACTTTAATGTCGTAGATACAGATTTCTCTCACAACGGTATGGGTGCTGCGGCATCTAAGGTCTATAAGTCAAAGTCGCCGCTGTCTATTGGTGGTTACGGTGAGATGTATTATGCAAGCAAGGAAGATGCAGCCAATATCGCAGATATCTACCGTTTTGTTCCGTATATAGGTTACCGTTTTAATGACAAGATTGTTTTGAACGTCGAGCTTGAGTTCGAACACGGCGGAGCAAAACCAGGCGATGGTGAGTATGGTTACGCTGTTATCGAGTTTATGTATCTTGACTTTATGCTAAACGATGCCTTCGGTGTTCAAGTGGGTAATGTCTTAGTCCCTATGGGTTTAACGAACCTTCGCCACGAACCAACACTCTTCAACACGGTTCAGCGTCCGAATGTTGAAAAAGCGCTCATACCTTCGACGTGGAATTCAAACGGTGCCATTGCGTACGGTGCTATCGGCGAAAGCGGATTTACCTATAACGCAGGTGTTATTCAGGCACTTGACTTTAATAATGTTAACAGAGGGAAAAAAGATCAGATCCGTTCAGGACGCAGCGGAACAGGAAAATCTACCTTTAACAATGCTGCCGTTGTCGGCCGTTTAGACTATATCGGTACACCGGGCCTTATGGTAGGTGCTTCTGCTTACTACGGTTCAGCGACGCAGGGGTCTGTTTCAGGTGCGACTGCACTTATGTACGATGTACACGCTACTTACGAGAACTCCGGCTTTAAAGTAAAAGCGATGTACACGGCTACACAAATCGACAATGCCGATAAGATCGCTGCTACA
>JBFEYG010000157.1:0-5872 GCA_041562275.1 Sulfurimonadaceae bacterium
CTGGAGCTTCGTCAATAACTGACCAAATGATTTTTGACATGTGGGTTTCCTCTTGTTATGATTTTATATTTAGAATCATAGCACCTTCACAATCCAATTCGCTAATATGACAATCATAAATGTCAAGCTTTAGGGCATTGTGTTACGTTTAGTAGCAGTACCTATGTTATGCAAATGTGTAGAATAGTAACGTGAAAAATTGTGTGTTCCTTTTTTATTCTTCATGAAATAAAGGTAGTCTGTTTTCTCTGGGAAAATAGCCGCTTTGATAGCTGAGAGCTCTACATTGCACACTGGCAGAGGAGGAAGACCTCTGTACATATAAGTATTATATTCACTTTTGTCTGTCCTGATACGTTGGGCTGTTATCTTCTGATGAGAATATTTCCCATAGTTCAATGTCCCGTCCATCTGCAGCTTCATCCCTTTTTTCAAGCGGTTGTATATGACTGAGGCTACGATCGGCATCTCTTCTTTATTGGCAGCTTCTTTTTGTATTACCGAAGAGATGATAAGGTATTTAAGCCATTTCTTCTTATCGTAAGTCCCAAAGATCTTTTCCGACCAAGCCTTGTGCCGCAGGTAAGATAAACGCAGAAGATGGATTGCTGCAGCTTTTTCATCGATACCTATAGGCAGACTGTAGGTATCGGGCACAAGTGCCCCTTCTTGATAATGTGCTATCTGCTGAAACTCGGAATACAGTTTGTCCGCATTAAGGCCAAAGACATTTGCAAGCTGTCCGGAAAACTCATAAGTAGTCTCTCCCGGGATCAGTGTCACTGTTTTCATTGCAGCCTTCGCCCGCGTCAACCTGTATAAAAAATCCCCATGCGTCATGCGTGTATCACCCATGTATATCCAGCCTTGCTGAGGACTTCCGATCAATCGTAGAAAACTCTTGTCAAAGGCAGTCAAACTGATATTTTTGGACTTGAGGTGTGTTATAATGGCGCTAATTGACCCTGAAGGGATGTAGAGTACCTTTGAAGTCTGAAGCGGTTGAGCAAGGTAGTAGATGAATAACAGTGCCATCAGCAATATAATCTCGAAGATCCAGTTCATTCTGTACAGTTTTTTCGCTTTTATCATTTCAAGTATCATCATTGCATATGCTCTTTTGTCTTATGGGATCTCTATCCCTCGTATTGTCCTGCCCCATTTCAAAGCAGAGCAATTATACATTAAACTCGATAAAAAGCTTACCCTGCAGGCCAAACGTATTGATGTTTCTTTAAGTAACAGCAACAGGGACAAGGCACCTCTTCTGGGTATACCAAGGGTCACTTCGCTGATCGACTTTGCACGTCATAGTTTTGAATCCTTTAAAATCAACGAGCTAAATCTGGACGGCTATAAAGTTACTTTTAGTTACACAGACACGCCCTTGTCACCGCAGGACAACAGCGCCTCGATTACCAGCGAAGAGATCAGCGCCAAGTTTTTCTACCGTATCTATGAAGAACATATCGTCATTGACCTGCCCCATCTAAGACATGCTCCCAGCAACATAACCATAAGTGGGCGATCCGTGATGGACTTTAAAGAGGATATAGTCTACGCTCTTTTTACGCTCTCTTTGCCCGATTGTGCCAACATCCAACTCGTTGCAAAAGAAAATGGCAATACTTTAGCCTTCAATGCTTACTCCAATGAGTTTACAGACCTGGCTCCGGTTGTCAGACTTTTTGAGCTCCCTCACTCTATCTCAAAATGGATAGTAGACAATAATGAGGCAATAAGCTATCAACTTCTAAAAGCTGAAGGGCTCTATGAGTATGACAATCCCGAGACTATAGTAAACACACTCTTTTTACATGCACATGAAAAAGGTTTGAGATATACCTTTCATGAAGATCTTTCTGCCATTGAATCCCCTTTTACAGATGTCTACTTCAGGAAAGGTATCTTGAAAATCGACCCGCATCAGGCCTCTTACAACAAGCACGCTATCGATGAGGGAAGTGTGCGCATAGATTTTAACCACAAGCACACGCTTTTGGATATCGACCTTAAGATGGAGACCACTTTGGAACAGGACATTGTCGATATCGTCAATGCCTATCATATCCCACTTCCCCTCTTACAGGAAAACGGCGAAACCGATGCCCATCTTGCAATCAACATCGACCTGGCGACAGAAGAGGCTTCTGCAACAGGCCGGTTCTTTGTAAAGCAATCCGACCTTATCCTTGACGGTGTCCGCTACAAGGTCGAGAATACCACCGTAAGACTGCACAAGAGCTTTTTACGCATCGACACTGCCGATATTGATTATGGAGGGATACTCTCAAGTAAGGTGAACGGACAGATGGACCTCAGTACCCTAAGTGGGGATTTTTACTTTGACATAGAGAAGATCGATATCGCATTATCTCCAGAACAGCACCTGAGACTCATGGATAAGAACACCCAGGTTCGTCTTAACTTCTCTGAAAAATCGGAAAGCTTTAGTATCCCAAAGACGTTCTGGTCCATAGATGATCAGAACTTTAGCATCAGCAACAGTCAATTGTATTTTCCTGAAAAGTTTTCTTCTTTTGCACAGATCGATGCGCTTTCTGTCCAGATACCGGCTATAGCCAGAGTGGATCTTAATGGGACACTTGATCTTTCACAAGAACGGGTAGATCTTGACATCAAACTCTTAGACTTTAACTACACACAAGATGGTGCCTCCATCGTCTCTATAGAAAAAAAGATACCTCTGAAACTTCTCTATGAGAACAACACCAGCCAGATACAGCTTCTCTCGAAGAACACTTTTCAGATCAATGATGACTTGCTTCATGTCAAACCAACTGACTTTTACTTTCATGAGGGGCATCTTTACCTGCATGATGCTCACATAGCCTTCAACGAAGAACTCTCTGCCGAAATATCTGCTCATTATGAATTCGGTTCGGACAATGCTCATGTGACAGCGGTCAACACCCTGCTCTTTTCCAAAGACCTTCTCTTTATAGAACCCAGGACTGAGCTCTTGTATACGAACCGTGAAGGACGACATCAACTCGATATAAAAGACCTAGGCATCCACACTGTTATTAACCAGGACAATTCAATCGAAATGAGCATAGACGATTTTTCCAAACTTCTCCCCTATTCCGCAATGATGCAAAAGTATGATCTCAAAGCCGGAGATGCTCTTCTAACTGTTATAGGGGAACGGATCGGTATGGATATAAATGTAAAAGACTTCCATCCTCTGCTTTCAAAAAATGCAGAAGAGATCACACAGTACAATATCAAAGGGGACTACCAGAATCAGACAGCTAACCTTCAGATCAATAAAAATATCGACTTTCTCTATCATAAAAAGTTCAAGCTGACTGCCAAAAACATCGATTTCAACCTTCTACCCATCATCGATTACCTTCAGCTTATCGAAGGTAATACCAAGACAGGTGACTTTGAACTCATCGCAAAGACAAAAAATTCAAATGTCATACTTGATAAAGCCGGACGAACAGTCATCGCAGACAGTATCAAGGTTCAGGTGAAAAACAAAGAGATCAATGCCCAGCTTATACACGGTACAGGAGGTGTCCTCTTTCAAAGTGTGGACAACAACTTTTCCGTTTTCGGACGCCAACTTGATGATCAGTTCATGAACAGGCTCTTCAAGTTCTCGACTTTTGAAGGAGGTAACCTCTCTTTTACCATGCAGGGAGACTTTGATCGTTTCAAAGGTCTTTTAAAGATCAATGATACGAGGATAAAAGACTATACCGTACTCAACAACACCCTTGCTTTTTTCAACACTATCCCTGCTCTGGTCACCTTCTCCGTTCCCGGATACTCCAGAAAAGGGCTCAAGGTCAGTGAGATGTATACCAATTTTGAAATCGACAAAAACCTGGTCACGATCAAAGACACCAAGATCAGCTCCAAAGAGCTTACCATCACGGCCAAGGGCAAAAGTGATCTGAAAAAAGAGAGCATCGACCTGCTGATGGAGGTCAAGACAGATATAGGAAGTTCTGCTAAGAACATCCCTCTTTTTGGATACATCATCTTTGGCGACGACACCGTTTCCACTACCGTGCATGTCCACGGAGACTTAAAAGACCCGAAGGTCGAAAGCTCCGTTGCAAAGAGTATCATCGTTGCGCCTTACAACATCATCAAACGTACTATTACCCTGCCTTTTAAAGTCTTGGATATCTTCGATGACAAAAACACAAGCCGATAAGAACATCCTACGTTCAACATTGAGACGTCTCCGCTAGATCGTTTTCCGGCTGAGGACATAAGGGTTCCTTTGGGCTGTGGGCATAATCAATGTATCTTGTATGTTCACATGCGCAGGTGCGTTAAGGATGTAGACGATCAACCCGGCGATATCTTCCGCCTTTAAAGGCTCATACCCTTCATAGACGCTGTCGGCTTTTTCACTGTCTCCGCTGAAGCGTGTATTTGAGAAGTTTGTCTCTACTGCTCCGGGAGCGACATTGCTGACACGCACCCCGGTTCCCACAAGATCGATATTCATGGACTGGCTCAGCGAGTGGACGGCTGCCTTTGTCGCACAATAGACATTTCCGCCGGGATAAGCCATCTCCCCTGCGATACTGCCAATATTGACGATATGACCCACGCCTTTGGCTTTCATCTGAGGGATCACTGCACGGCTGACATACAAAAGTCCTTTAATATTGGCATCGATCATCTCTTCCCACTGGTCGATATCGCCTTCATCCACAGGATCCAGACCGAGTGCCAGACCCGCATTGTTGATCAGGATATCTGTTTGTATCCCTTCAAGTTTCTCTTTGACATCCGCACGTTCCCTTACGTCCAAGACCACAAGTTCTATACTTATCTTCCTGTCTGAAAGCTCCTCAACCAGATGATGAAGCTTCTCTTTATCACGTCCGACAAGGATCAGATTGACCCCTGACTTTGCAAGCTCAAGGACACTTGCTCTTCCTATTCCCGAAGTCGCTCCCGTCACCAAGGCCGTCTTTCCCTTAAGTCTGTTTGTCATATCCTTCCTTTTTTAAATGCATTCGGGATGATTCAGCACACATGCGTTTTCACACGCTTCGCTCTCAACCTGAACCGTCACATGAGATATATTGAAATGATGATGAAGATCTTCTTGCACCCTGTGCAAAAAATCGTTGTCAAGCTTCTCGGCTCTTCGTATGATATGTACACTCAAGGCATTTTGACGGGTGCTTAAAGCCCATACATGGAGATCATGTATCTCTGAAACATTTTCCAGGCCTAACAGATAGGTCCTTATCTCTGATATATCTATACCTTTTGGCACGGCATCGATAGAGAGGTTAAGTGAGTCCTTAAGCAGGTTCCATGTCCCAAGTAATACCACAAGGACAATAAACAGACTGATAAGGGGATCAAGCCATAACCAGCCTGTAAACATAATGACCACACCGGCGATGACGACACCCATAGAAACACCTGCATCTGCCGCCATATGAAGGTAAGCCCCGCGTATATTAAGATCATGTTTCTGGCCTGATACAAACAAAAGAGCCGTTGCCGTATTTATCACAACACCTATGGCTGCGACGACGATGATGATAACACCATTGGCAGGAGAAGGTTCTAAAAGCCTTTCTACAGATTCCCAGGCAATCCCGCCCAGAGCAAAAAGCAGAAGGATAGCACTCAACAATGACGCCATTATTGTTGCACGTCGCAGGCCATAAGTCCTTTTGTCTGTTGCGGGCCGTGATGCAAGATAGTTCGCTCCCCAGGCCAACAATAGACTCACGACATCACTGAGGTTATGCCAGGCATCCGCGATCAAAGCCAGAGAGTCCGCTGCAACACCATAGCCTGCTTCGATAATGACAAAGAGCATGTTTAAAGATATACCTACGGCAAAGGCCAGGTTATA
>JBFEYG010000158.1:0-5846 GCA_041562275.1 Sulfurimonadaceae bacterium
TATCTGCCTGAGCATAGAGTAGGTGCCTAAAGAGAGTTTGTCAAAATCGGGATCATAATAAAAGTAGATAGAGGAGATCCCGTTAGGAAGGATGTCAATGAGGTCGACTGCGACAAGTTGTCCGCCTATGTGGTACAGTATCTCATACCCGAATTCCCCATGCCCGTGTACAAAAGACATATAATAATGGCGAGGCGTGGTTTTTTCATGTGACCAATCGCGTTTATTCTTCATGTGCGCGTGGTATTTTTCAAAGAGGTCCAGATGTGTTTGGGTGACAGTGGGCTCTTGCATCACCATCTCCATGTCAGCATTCTTGCGTAGGATGCGACGCTGGGACTTTGAAAACTGAAAATTCTTCACATCGATCTTAAAGCTCTCGCATGCCTGGCACTCTGAACAGATAGGACGAAAGAACATATTGCCAAAGCGCCTCCATCCTCTTTCGATCAGGGCTTCGCAGTAGGCAATGGAGCAGTTGTCAATTATCTTGTAGTGCGTCGTCTGCTTGGTGTCTTTGAGGTATGCGCACTCTTCATCGTTTGTGCTTTCACGCAGTAGTCTATTCATAAGGTGAATTTTACCTAAAATATCAAGAAATACTCAATGAAGTGATAGGCGGGTCTATCTCTTTGTAACTCTTGACGGATATCTTTTTGCACAAAGAAGGCAGAACATTCTCAAAAAGGTCAAGATGAAACTGCAGGAGCAGGTGCATGTCCAATGCCATTTTGTTTTTCCATTTTCCATACAACAGGATAGATGTTCCCTCGTGCAAGAGTCTGTACTCAAGGCAACCTTCCTCTTTGTGTGTGGGCGCTATTGTATCATAGAGCAGAAGCAGTACATCGTCAATATATCGCTTCTTGGCTTTTATGCGGATATGAAGAAAAACGGACTCGGGATCATAAGAGATTGTATTCATGAGGACATTCTAAGCGAAAAACAATAAAAGCATGTTAAAATAACAGGAACTAAAAGGCAAGCATCTGCTTGCCAGCGTAGAGAAAGGGAGAAGGATACTTGAAAATAGCAATCGTAGATGACTCCTCTTCTGTTCGCATGATGATCTCTTTGTGTCTGGAGGATCTGGATGTGTATGAGGATGAGATATTCGAGTTCCCTTCGGCCATTGAAGCGTTGGAAGACTTTTCGGAAAACTATTATGATCTTATCTTTTGTGATCTGCATATGCCGGAGATGGATGGGTATGACCTGGTCAAAGCCATTTATAAGAAGTTCCCGCACTTTGAGTCTTCACGCATCATAATGGTCTCCGGAGAAGAGGATGCTTCGTATAAGAAGATACTCAAAGAGTTTGATGTGCATCACTTTATCAAAAAACCGATTCAGCCGCCCACCTTTATCCATCACATAAAACCCCTCGTCGAAAAAATAAAAAGGAAGCATCGCAATGCTTGACTGGGTTAAAAAGAATCAGAAATTGGCTTTCAAAATCACCGGGATCAATTTTTTACTGATGGCATTGGTACTTCTTTTCTGGTCACAGCCCAAGGAAGTACTGAGTGAAAACGAGAAGGCAGCAGCAAACGTAGCCCGTATGGAATCAAAGGCAAAAGGGAGTACGGCTTCTTCAGCTACGGGAAATATCATGCAAGAACATCATGAAAGCCAGAAGAAACAGCTGCGGGTATTCTTGATTATTATGACGATCAGCGGCGCGGCTTTTCTGGGCTATGGTTTTTTAAAAAAAGAGTAGATACTCTTTTGAGCTAAAACTTCTCTTGCAGATAGGCTTCAAATTCACACATAAGTAGTTCAAACACTTTGTGCATATAGTGGTCATCGTCATAGTGTTTGACTATAGCATCCGTAAAGTGCAAGGCAGAAGTCTGCGGATCGATGATAGTGTCCTCTTCACCCAAAGCGACAAAACAGTTCACCGGATGTCTCATGCTTTTGAGATTGCCCAGATAGGTCAGATACATATTTGCCGCGTGTAAAAAGACTTTTTTCTTCTCAGGATCTTTTTCTTTCTCAAAGAGTTTCTTCGCTTCTGTCGCGGGATCAAAAACAGGATTGATCAGAAGACAGTCTTTCTTGAACTTTGCTGCGAGGTAATAGGCATAAAAACCACCCAAAGACGCGCCTATGATGATGGTGTCATTGGAAGCAGTACGAAGGGTGTCTTCGCTAAGGGTCATACAGGCAAGCGGGTCAAGCGGAAGGTCGGGGATAAGCAGACGGTTGTTTGGATAGAGTTTTCGCAGATGCTGAGGTTTCACACCCTGCGAAGAGGAGTCGTAGCCATGCAGATATAAGATCGAGCGGTTGTTGAAATTCCCCAAATGTGTCCTTTTTGGTGTCTCTTTACAATAAACAGACCTGCTGGCAGACCGCTACAGCTTCTTTTGCGAGATAAGAACGCCTTCGATCAGTTTGTCGATATCCCCGTCCAAGATAGCATTGACATTCGAAAAGGCTTCGTTGGAACGGGTGTCTTTGACCTGCTGATAAGGCTGCATGACATAGGAGCGTATCTGATGCCCCCAGCCAATCTCGGACTTTTCAACTCCGTCTTTTTCCGCCTGCTGTTTCTCCAGCTCCAGTTCATACAGACGCGATTTCAGCATCTTCATCGCCGTCGCTTTGTTCTTATGTTGGCTTCGGTCGTTTTGGCACTGTACGACTACGCCGGTCTCGATATGTGTGATTCGGATAGCCGACTCTGTCTTGTTGACATGCTGTCCGCCGGCTCCGGATGCTCGGTAGGTATCGATACGGATATCCTTGTCTTCGATCTCGATATCGATGTCATCATCAAGTTCGGGTGAGACCATTACCGAAGTAAACGAGGTGTGACGCTTGGCATTGGAATCAAAAGGAGAGATACGTACAAGACGGTGAATCCCGTTTTCGACTTTAAGGTATCCATAGGCATTTTCGCCTTTGATCAGTAAGGACGCGTCTTTTATTCCGGCTTCCTCACCATTTTGGTAATCAAGTATCTCCGTTTTGAACCCGCGTCGTTCGGCCCATCTGGAGTACATCCTAAAGAGCATGTGTGCCCAGTCCTGAGACTCTGTTCCACCCGCTCCGGGGTGAATAGACAAGATAGCCGAATTGGCATCATTCTCACCGCTTAGCATAACTTCGACTTCCATCTGGTTTACACTTTCATCGAGGGAGTCAGCTTCGGCAAAAAGAGTATCTATCGTATCATCGTCTTTTTCCTCTTTTGCCATCTCATAGAGGTCTTCGGCATCACTGAGCATATTTGAGGCCTTGTTGAACTTGTCAAGTTTACGTTCAAGTTGTGTCTTCTCTTTTTGTATGTTTGCCGCGTTTGCCGCGTCGTTCCAGAAGTCCTGCTCATTCTCTAAAGCCTCGATTTCGTCAAGGCGTTTTTGGATCTCTGTCGGTCTGACAATATTGCTGATGTTTTGCATCTTTGTGTCTAAAGTTTTTAATAGTTCGCCGTATTCGTAATGATCCATAGGTGTTTTTCCAAGTTTTTAAGTATATAATTGCATTATTATAATCGAAGATGGCTTAAAAAAATGAAGTCAATAGCGTTGTCTTCAAAGCAACAAGGTGTGCGAGCCTGCTGCTGAAGCGAACCTGGCGTATAGTATAGATATAAAGGCTTAAAAAAATGAAGATCGTCCGTTCACCTTTGGAACTCAAATCAATTCTAAAAGAGCATAAAGGCTCCGTAGGTTTTGTCCCCACGATGGGAGCTCTTCACCACGGCCATTTGCGATTGATCGAGCAGTCCGTGAAAGAGAACGAACTGAGTGTGGTCTCCATCTTTGTAAATCCGACACAGTTTCTTGAAGGCGAGGATCTGGACAAATATCCGAGCAAGTTTGACGCTGACGAACGCATCTGTAAGCTTGCCCGTGTCGATATTCTTTTTTATCCGCAGGTATCGGATATGTATGAAGCCGATGAGATAAAAGTGTGTGCGCCGAACATCCGAGGATATATCCTTGAGGGACATGTGCGTCCGGGCCATTTTGACGGGGTATTGACGGTAGTCATGAAGCTTTTGAACATCGTCTCTCCGACACGTGCCTATTTTGGAAAAAAAGATGCCCAGCAGCTTGCGCTTATCACGCAGATGGTCAAAAACTTCTGGATGGATGTACAGATCGTTCCAATGGAGACTGCACGTGAAAATGACGGGCTGGCACTGAGTTCAAGAAACGTCTATCTGGATAAGGTTGAAAGAGTAGAGGCATTGAAGATCTCAAAGTCACTCAAGGTCGCTACGCATATGGTCATGAAGAAGGTCTTGGACGTCAAGACTATAGACAAAGAGATGAGAACGATCCTGGAACCGCTTGAAGTCGAGTATATCTCTATCGTCTCCAGAGATTTCGTTCCGCAAGAGGAGGTCGAGATAGGTAACAGCATCATCCTCGTCGCGGCCAGACTGGGCCAGACAAGACTGATCGACAATATCTGGATCTAAACCTTACTTCTGTGGACGCAGGTAGTCAAACTCGACCATAAGGTCTACGACCTGTTTGAAGACAGGCACAGCCGTCAGTGAAGCGAAGTGGTTGGCTTTGGGCTGTATCACAGTCACGCCGATGGTGTATTTGTTCTTTGCATCATTGGCAAATCCGAAAAACGAGGTGTTGTACTTATTCACGTATCTTCCTCTCTCGGCGATATGGGCTGTTCCTGTCTTGCCTCCTACCTGAAGACCTTCTGTTATAGCACCGACCCCTGTTCCTTTATCTACGGTCTTGATCAGGATGTTTTTCATGCGTTCTGCCGTGGCTTGAGAGAGAACCTGCGTAGAGCCTTCCGGCGCGATCTTGCGGATGTTCCCATGCATATCGATCAGGTTCTCAACGATATAGGGTTGGAGTATTCGGCCGCGATTGTTATAGATATTATAGGCTTTAAGCAGCTGTATGACATTGACATTAAGACCATATCCGTAAGATGCAGTCGCCTTGTAGATCTCGTCTTTTAGCTGGTTGATGGCGGGGACTTTGCCTTTTTTCTCATAAGGGAGTTGCAGCCCGCTGCTTTGTGCAAAGCCGAAGTTGACCAGTCCTTGATAGTAGTCCAGGGCGGGAAGTTTTTGTGCCAGCTGCGCGATCCCGACGTTGGATGAATGGACGATGACGTTCTCGGCACTCAGCCAGTCGAACTTATGCTCATCCGTGATGACCTTGCGTCCAAGCTTCATCCGCCCGCCGTGACCGTTTACAAGATCATAAGGGTTGACAAGCTTATGCTCCAGAAGCAAGGCGAAGACAAAGGGCTTTATGACCGAACCCGGCTCAAAACTGTACTCGACAACGTTGGCGTTGAGTGAAGGGTAGTCGGATTTTAGGATATTGTTGGGCAGGTAGCGGTTCGAGCTGGCCAGGGAGATGATTTTGCCGGTAGAGGATTCCATGACAACGGCCATGATCTCGTCTGCATCCAACTTCTCTTTCATCTTTGAGAGGCTTTTTTCGACCCGTTTTTGCAGGGTGACCGGGATAGTGAGCTGAACATTCAGGCCGTCGATGTCAGGTTTGGTGAAACTCTTCTTGTTGAGGATCATGTAGTTATTGACATCCCTTGGTCCGAACTGTTTACCGTCTTGTTGGATGTTCAGACCGTCATCAAAACTCTTCTCTATCCCTTTGACGCCGCGTACGCGTGTATAAGCATTGTCCTCGACCTTATGGATGTAGCCGACGATCGGGGTCAGGAGGTCTTGGTAGGGATAGTGCCGTTTCTCTCCGCTTGGAAGGATGTTCAGGCCGTGCAGGATATGGCGTCCGTTTGGAAGTACATACTCCACAAAGACATGCATCTGACGCAGTTTGTACGCCAGTGTCTTAAGGTATTGCGCCGCCTGAGGGTCGATGTCA
>JBFEYG010000159.1:0-5770 GCA_041562275.1 Sulfurimonadaceae bacterium
ACAAGCGAGAACTGTTTGATGAAGGTATCACTCATCTTATCACTATGAGTGGCTGCTTTGATTCCCAAGTAGATAGAGAAGATAAAGACAAAGATGATGGAGATGATGTTCATGATCAAGGTGATCCCTATACGGTCCTTGACCATATCGATCACATTTTGTCCGCTGACAAAAGAGACGCCGAACTCAAGGCTCAGAAGGTTTATCATCCAGTCAAGATACTGAATATGCAAAGGCTTGTCCAGACCGTATATAGATTTCAAGTGTTCAAGGACCTCGGGTGTCATGTTCGGATTCAACTCACCCGCAGAGAAAAAACTGTTCGGCGCCGCATGGATAGCTCCAAACGATATCAGAGATATCAGAAAAAGCATAAAAGCAATATAGCCGATTTTTTTCATAAAAAGTTTCATCATGCACCCGCCTATAAGATGCCAAATTATAGCTGATTTGTATAAAATATCTCAGAGTAAAAAACTGCTTTCGCTTATTTTCTAAAAGATGTGTGATGCATATCATTTCAAAATATACATAAACTTTTCACTGTGTGAAACCGCCATGGCTAGTTTTCGCTATAATTCAACATATTTAACAGAAAGAGAAATATGGACCTTAAGGCACAGCTTTTATCTGACAAGATCGTTCTTCCTGATACATTCTTTGAGCATGTAGAGCGTTATACCGAGCATCTGCTCAAATGGAACAAGATCCACAACCTTACCGGAGCGACCACTAAACAAGAGGTTGAAGAGCATATCTATGATTCTGTCTTTCCCGTCAGTTTCCTGCCTAAGATCGACACTGCTCTTGACATCGGAACCGGTGCAGGCTTTCCGGGTCTCATCCTGGCGATGGCCCTTCGCTCCACCAAGTTCACCCTGGTAGAGCCGCTGGCCAAACGTGCAGGTTTTTTACAGTTCATCAAGGCCGACCTGGGTTTGGACAATGTGGAAGTGCTCAACAAAAGGATCGAACAGGTACCGCCTATGGGGTATGACTTCATCACATCGCGTGCCGTCACCGAGACACAGACACTGATGGATTTCGCACAACCCTTCATCGTCAAAGGAACACTTCTTCTTTTCTTCAAGGGAGAAAGAGTCTATGATGAGATACAAGACGCCGAACATGTCAAGATCATCAAGACGAAAAAACGGCATTATCTTTTAATCGAAAGATAGCAGGTTTACGACAGCTGTCTGTCCAATAATCTTTCGAAATCATCTGCCGGGACAGGTCGAGAAAACAGATACCCTTGTCCATAGTCACACCCCATAGCAGACAGAAGGTCCTTCTGTATTTCTGTCTCTATACCTTCTGCGATCACTTGAATTCCCAACTTATGTGCCATCACTATCATCGCTTCGCATAAAGCCATATCCTGAGATTCCTCATCCAAAGTGCGGACAAAAGATTGGTCTATTTTCAGATAATCAATGTCAAATTTTTTGAGGTAAGATAAAGATGAATATCCCGTTCCAAAATCATCCAAGGAAATTTTTATGCCATGTTTACGAAGCTGCAGAAGTTTGTCCGTAATACGACTTTCATCTTCCATGAGGATACTTTCCGTGATCTCTATGACACTGTTATGTGCCGAAAGTCCAATATTATCCAGATAGTCTATCCACTCATCAAGTTTTCTTGCCGATCTGAACTGAACAGGGGATTTGTTAACACTTGTTTGAAACTCGATATTAAATTTTTGTTTCCACAGACTTGTCTGCCGCATAGCTTCCTTAAAGACCCAGTCTCCAATTTCGATTATAAGCCCGGACTCTTCCGCCAAGGGGATAAAGTAATCCGGAGAGACAAGACCGCGTTGCGGATGGTTCCAGCGGATCAAAGCTTCAGCTTTTGTTACCTCACCTGTTTTCAGATCGATTATTGGTTGATAATAGACTTCAAATTGATCTAAATTTAATGCCCCGTGCAAATCAGTGATCAGCGCCTGGCGTTTCTCTGCAGCTTCTTGCATAGAAGGTGTGAAATACCGGTAACAACTTCGGCCTGATTTTTTAGCCAGATACATCGCCTGATCGGCATTTTTCAATAACGCTGAAGCATCATCTGCATCATTTGGATAGAGTGTGATACCCACACTCGCGGAAATATAGACTTGATCCACATCCAGTTGAAACGGTTTTCTCAAGACCTCGATAATGTCTTGCGTAATACCGTCTATCCTAAGTAGATCATTAAGATCCGTGATAATAATGGAGAATTCATCTCCGCCAAGGCGGGACATAATATCTGACTCTCGTACCTGCTTTTTAATACGCTGAGTCACTTCGACCAACAGGAGGTCTCCGGCTTCATGTCCGAGACTGTCATTCACCTCTTTAAAGTGATCAAGATCAATGTACAGCAATGCGAATGGTTTATTTGACCTCTTTGATCTTTTTATCTCTTCTTCAAGCCGGTCCTGAAACATACGGCGGTTATGCAGCTTTGTCAGCGGATCGACATTCGCATGCTCCAAGATCAGTTCGTCCGCCTTCTTTTTCTCGCTGATATCCGTAAAAAGACCCACATAATGGTCAACCGAGCCAAAGACATTGACTACCGTGTTAATGTTCAAGTTCTCAGGATAGATCTCTCCGTTTTTTCTTCTGTTGTAGATCTCTCCGCTCCAATGACCGGTTCGGTTAATAGAGTCCCACATCTCTTTATAATAACGACTGTCATTCTGTCCCGATGTCAGAAACCTGGGGTTTCTGCCGATAGCTTCATCTTCCGTGTAACCTGTTATTTTTGTAAAAGCGGGATTGACACTGATGATGTTGTTATGAATATCTGAGATCAACATAGCCTGAGAACTGTTTTTATAAATCAAAGAGGCCAGTTCCCGCTCAGTGATGTCCGAATGCGTTCCTACCATTCTCAAAGCATTTCCGTCTTCGTCACGGCTAACAACTTTTCCACGGCTTAGCACCCATGACCAACCGCCATTTTTTCTCAAGACACGGTATTTGTTTGTGAAGAATTCTGTCTTACCCTCAAGATGCGCTTTAAAATCAGCTTCAACCCGTTTTCGATCCGCTCTGTGAATATTTGATTCGTCTGTATTATCCGTAAATTCATCAGTGACTAAATCAAGTACGGGGATATTGTTTTCGGAAAAGAGCAGTTTGTCATGCTTGATATCCCAATCCCAGATATTCTCTCCGCCGCCTTCAAGTATAAACTTCCAGCGCTCTTCACTGTGGTGCAATGCCGTCTCAGCCTGTTTTCGCAATGTCTTTTCACGCATCAGATCCAAAGTACGTGTCGAGAGACTGTCATACATACTAAGAACCGTTTGGATAAGGACTTTCATCGAACCGCTCATCTCTTCATTGGCATTAGTCTTTGCATCTTGGAGAGAAGATCCCGATTGAATGGCTACAACAGCCTTAGCCATACGTTTATCAGAATCCAGGATATGATAGGCAAGCCACTGAGACAAGAAGGAGACGATCTCATAGATAACATCGTCCAGAGACTTATTGTTTTTGTTGTCTTTTAGACCAATAACCTTGTTAATGAAAGATTCATGTGTCTCTTCATGGTCTGTAAACCATTCGTCTCCTTTAAAATGTGCTGACCATATCTTCTCTTCTGTCTTGAAGTGATAATCAGCATATTCAGCCAATTCCTCAAAAAGTTCATTCAGGACAACAGCCTCAGAGAGATTGGCTAAATGGGCAGCCAGCCTGTTTAATATCTTTACCAGTTGCTTATGCTGCTCATCGATAATATCGATTCCGGTCTCAAAGTTCTTATTCCAAGGAAAGATCTCGAAATAGATGATGTCATTTTCAGCCATGTCTCATCACTTTATATTTTAATAGCTATAATCCTATCCTAAATTATCCTGATTGTCACGGGTGCCTTTTTTTACTTATCATATCTAGCGTTATAGATGTGTTCTTGATGCTGGGAACCCTTAAAGGGCTATGCAATAAAAAACCGTTTGCTGTAAACATTACTGCGGCATATGGCATATTTGCTACTTTATAAAACCATCATCTTTTATGGCCTCAAAGGCAGATTTTATATAGATATAAGTTTTTTCTTTACAAAATATAAAAAAACGGTTATACTGCTGGTGATGAAAGATGAGGCGTGAGTTCATCTTTGGTGCGTGTTATGAGTAATCTCTGCTAAGCCGAAAGACTCTCTGATTTTGATTCTACTTCATTTTATGAAGTAAATTTTTTTACACAAGGTATTAATATGGCAGAATTGCTAAACGGAACTGTTAAATGGTTCAATGACGAAAAAGGCTACGGATTTATCCAGCAAAATGATGGTGGAGCAGATGTATTCGTACACTTCCGTCAAGTAAACAGCACTGGTCACGGTCGTGTATCTTTGGCTGAAGGTCAAGCAGTAACATACGAAATCGGTGAAGGTCAAAAAGGCCCTCAAGCTGAGAACGTAACACCACTATAAGTAGTGTTTTACAGGCGCTTGCCTGTAATCCTTAAACAACTCCCCCTAAAACAAACTTCAACAACATTTAAACCAACAAAACAACTGCTGATCTAATAGATCTCTTTTACCCGTCCTACTTCTCTACTCATCAGACGAACTTTTATACCATGCGGATGCGTTGCTGATTTCGTGAGGATATCGCGTACTATCCCATCTGTTAAACGGCCCGTATCCTGATCCTGTTTCAAAACGATAGCTACCGACATACCGCTTTTGATGTTTTTTCTTTGAGTACCGTCCATCATGCACTCTTTTTCGTATAGTTAAGGATCTTTTTGACCGTATCTACCGAACAGAAGAACATTGCATCAAAGATAGGATTTAAACGTGTTGTATTCTCATCGATCTTCTCAAAAGGTGTAAAGGTGAAGCCTTCGCCGTCATTGGCATTTTTCGGCTCTACTCTAAACTCTATCGGACTAAGCGTGCGTATAAGGTTCATGACATTTTTATACGCTTTGTCATCCTTCTCAGGAAGAAGATTTCCTCTCTCGCTCTCATGTACCCGTGTCTTAAGCAGTAGGGAGAGCTTGTCTTTGAAGATCACCTTTTCCCAACGGATGGTACCGCGTGAGAATTTAAACTCACTGTGCTTAGCCGTCAATGGATGCGGCTTGGCCTTTCGAATGCCTTCAAGAAGCTGTAAAAAGAAGTTCACACCGCCAAATGCCTCGGCACATTCACTCAGCATTGTGTGGTATTTTTCTTTTTCATTCTCGTCTAGATTGTTGAAGTCGCACATGGGCACTTCCTTTATGTATAATATAGTGAAATTATAGTGAAAAAGACTGTAAACTAGGCCATAGTCCGTATATCGACATACGAACCGCTCTCTTCTTGAAGCAGTCTCGGTAAAAGAGAAGATATCTTTTCTACAGTCTGCTCAGCGGAAAGAACCAGACCCATCTTCTCACTCTCACGAAGGCTTTGTACACTCGTATAGCGATTGACGTCATGATCGCCCAGAAGAATACTGTCGATCATCTCCGTTTTGACAAGTCCCGGAGCTATTGCGCTCAAATGAGTCTCTCTCATCTCAGCCGCATAGAGTTTGATCAGCATGTTGAGTGCAGCCTTGGACAGCGAGTAGCCGTTCCATCCCAACGAGCCGTTTACACTTGCCCCGCTGGAAATGGCAATCACCTGCTTAATCCTTATCTTTTTATCTATAATAAAATCGAGGATGATCTTGTTTGCCCACATGTTCACATCCATCTCTTTTTTCAACTGATCCATCGTACATAAGGAAATGTCTTGTATCCGTCCCAAGACACCTGCATTCAAGACAAGA
>JBFEYG010000160.1:0-5769 GCA_041562275.1 Sulfurimonadaceae bacterium
ATTGATTTCCAGTACACCCGAACCTTCAAGCGGTTTCATCGAGAAGACGTTGAACGAGGTCGGATTTGGCAAAGACATAAGGAATTCACCGTAGGTCATCTGATCGACCGAGTGAAGCTGTATCTCTACGATAGAACGCATGATCGCCGAGATCTGAGAAGAGAGCGAACGCGCCATCTTGTCATGTATCCCTCTAAAGGCGCGCAGCTGCTCTTTTGAGACACGGTTTGGACGTTTGAAGTCGTAAAGCGTTATCTGCTTCTGATGGAATATCTCTTCCTCTTCGACCTCTAGTGCGTCATCGCCCTCGTCTTCAACAACGTCTAAAAGGGCATCGATCTCTTCTTGGGAGAGTATATCAGCCATTATCGGCTCCTATTGTGTCTCTTATTTTTTTAAGCAGAGCCTTATGGATCTGTGAGATCCGTGACTCAGTGATATCCAATACCTCAGATATCTCTTTTAAGGAAAGTTCTTCAAAGTAATACAATTGAATGATCAACTGTTCGCGTTCACTCTGTGTCTGCAGTACGCTTTCGATGACTTCGATCAGGTTCTCTTTTTCGACCACTTCCAAAGTCGATGACTCACTCGTCAAAGAGAGCTGTTCGTCAATAGGCATCACCGCATAGATCTCCGATGCGATACGTGCATCATTGATCTTCTCTTCGCTCTCGCCCAGGATCTCAGCCAATTCGGCATTGCTTGGTTCTTCCTCGTTTTTGGCCATGTGATCGGTGATCGCCCGGTCTATCATCTTGATCAGTTTTCTGTTCGAACGGCTCACCATGTCCAAAGAGCGAAGGTAATCCAGCATCGCACCGTAAACACGGGTTTTGGCATAGCCCCAAAAGGAGTCGTTCTGCTGTGCGTCATAGCGGCGTGCAAGCTTGACAAGCTCCTCGGTTCCTATCGCGGAGAGATCGCAGAAGTCTATCGAGCTGGGAAGCCTCTCTTTTAACCTGAAGGCCATCGCTTTTACAGCCGGAAGATACTGTATCGCCAATTCGTCTTCTTTGTGCTTCAGCCCATCGATATAAGCATTAGCGCGAGAGCAATCCATCACGATTCCTTCTTCTTTTTCTTCGAAGTCTTATATTTTTTATCAAGTGCTTCAAGGAAATCATAATTTCCCTCGATCACTTTTTCGCGCTTGTTGATCTCATCCACATAGTAGTCAAGGTTCCCTTCATGACGCATCTTTGGGAAGTATTCCTGTTTTACTATACTGTAACGGATAAAAAACGAGATCGAAAAGTGTGAAAAAAGATAAAAAAAAGCTGTTATAAGCAGCGTATAAAGAAGTATCTCCTCAGCCGTATGCGCCTTTAAAATCGAGAATATAAAGCCGATAAAAAAACCCTGTACGGTTAAAAAGGATACAAAATTACTACTGCGCATATTTTATCTGCTTCCTTTTCTCTTTTTTACAGGACTAAAAGTGCGTCAACAAACGCTTAAAAAGTCCCTGGACACCGCTTTCTTCAGGAGATACGAGCACATTTCGTTCCAAATTGCGCGAAAGTTTCTTAACGATTTTCTCCAGATCACGTGTTGTCGGCGAGATCGGATTCTCTTGTGAGAAGATCTTTCGCTGCTTGATGGAGCGTGATACTTTCTCATCCGCATTCACTTTTCCAAGCAATTCAAGCTCAAGCCCGGAGCCGATGTTCGCACGGGCAACTTTGGATATTTTTTCAAAAAGCATCTGCGCTTCTTTTTCAGAGCGGACCTGATTAAAGACCAGACTGATCTTGCTGCGTATCTTCGAAGTCACTTTGATCGTAGCATAAGCATCCGTGATCGCTGCAGGGTCAGGGACCGTTACCACGATCACATCGTCTGCCGCATTTAAAAAAAGCTGGATATGGTCACCGATCCCTGCACCCGTATCGATCAACAGGACATCCAGATCATCAAGTACATGGGCTTCTTGCATGAAATGCTCGAACAGACTCCCGTCACTGTATTTCAGGATCTCGTCTCCGCTTTCTCCCGGAATAAGCACGAGATTTGGGACGACAGGCACAAGTATCTCACTGACAGAAGCCTCGCCTTTCAGCACATGAAGAATGTTCTTTTTGATCTTGACATTGAACATGACATCCAGATTGGCCAAACCGATATCCGCATCAAAGATTCCGACCTTCAACCCGTAATGCGCCATCAGGTAAGCAAGATTGGAGCTTATCGTACTCTTGCCCACTCCGCCTTTTCCGCTTGTTATTGCAATGAAACGCGTCTTTTTAGCCGAATGGCGGCTGTTCTCTTCTACAAGTTCCTGAAGCTTTGCGGCCTGAGTTATCATCTTTTTTCCCGATCAAAGCCGTTGAGCATACAGTCTACAAGATAGTCACTGCTGGCAACAACAAGGTCTTCCGGGACTTCCTGACCAATCGAAAAGTAAGAGATCGGCTTGGCTGTCTCATACATCAAAGAGAAGATGTTTCCAAACCCTCTCGTCTCATCAAGCTTGGTGAACATCATCGTGTCGATACCAAGCGGTTCGAAATTGTCATAAGTCGCTTTAAGGTCTTCATACTTGATCGAAGAGGGAAGGACCAGAACCGTCTCCACCTGCATATCCGTTGTGTTATGCTGAAGGCAGTCATATATCTTCGTGATCTTCTCTTTGTCATACGGAGAAGAACCCATCGTATCGATCAATATATAGTCGCAATAGCTCATCGCATTCAGTGCCGATGCAAACTCCGGAGGGTCGACAACCGTCTCGATCCCGAGCTTCATCATACGCGCATACTGCATCAGTTGCTCAACCGCACCGATCCTGTACGTATCCAAGACGATCAAACCGACCTTGTACTTCTTCTGCATCATGAATGAGTACCGCGCTGCAAGCTTCGCAATGCTTGTCGTCTTGCCTACACCCGTAGGGCCGACAAGCATGATCACCTTTTTTGCACCAGGCTTGGGTGTAGACTCCATCCGCACCGGTACCATCTTGCGCAAAAGAACCTGAAAATAACGCTTGACGGTTTGCGAGTTCTCACGCATCTTCAAAGGCATATGCTCCAGAGTCAGGCCCATTATCTCTTCGATATGCGATGCATTCATACCGCTTTGAAGTGTCAGCTTGTAGATCTCGGAAAACTCAGGCGGGATGTGGATGTTTCCCATCTTGTCTGAACGTTCGTCCCAAAACATGTTTTGGATGAGTTTGACCTTGTCCCCAAGCTTCGAGATCTCGTCTTTGATCTCTTTGAACTCTACAGGGTCTGTGCTTTTTTCTTTGACTCTGGCGACGACCTTGTTGGCATTATAGGTCTCATCCATCAAAGGAGACTCACTCTGGGTGACATCGGCGATCTTGGAGATCTGCCTTGCAGCCTCGGAGATATTGTAGAGTACATCCGCAGAGCTCTTTGCTACAGGTATTGAGACCTCTTGTGTCTTTTGACGTTCCTGAGCACTTAGTCTGGCAGCAGTCTCTTCATCTATCCCGACAATGATCTCATACAAGGCGGTTTGGGTAAGACTCTTTTTACGTATCTCTTTCGTTTCGATCAGCATCGCATCTTCTCCGACACTCTGCTGCGCTTTTTTAAGTGCTTCAGCCGGGGATGTGCCGCTAAACGTCAAAATCTTCATCTACGCTCCATATATGCCATTGGGATTACTACACTCTCACGCTCTTGCCAATGCGGATGCGGCAAGATCAATTCTTTGGTATTCATGTTTCTGTCTTCAAAAAAGATCATATCTATGTCAAGCGTACGCGGTGCATTGGCAAAACTTCGCTTGCGTCCGAACTTACGCTCTATTTCCAAGACATATTTCAAAAAAGCCTTAGGCTGAAGGTTCGTCTTGACCAGGATGACAGAGTTATAGAAGTCGTCCTGATCCTTGTACCCAAAAGGCGGGTTCTTTAAAATAGGCCCTGTCTGGACAAGATCACACCGTCCGCTTTTTCTTAAAAAGAGACTAAGTCTTTCCAAGCGGCGGACAAGATCACCGATGTTTCCGCCTACCCCAAGCGTCACAGCGTAACGTTTGGAAGAGGCTTTATAGCTAGCCGGAAAAAGAGGTCTTTTGATCAGCGTCATACTCTCATTCAAAGCTTTGCGAAGCATCTTATGCCTGTGCTGCCTGCTGTGCTTTTTGCGCTTCTTTCATCGCATTGATCTCAGCAAATATCTGAGTCATCCCTGTCATCGCAAGATGGTATCCGAACGGTCCGAAACCGACGACAGAAGAAGCACACACCGGTGCGATCATGTTCGTACGGCGGAACTCTTCTCTTCTATGGATGTTGGAGATATGTACCTCGATCGTCGGCAAAGACACCGCAGAGATAGCGTCACGAATTGCGATAGAAGTGTGTGTGTAAGCTGCCGGATTGATTATAATTCCATCTGCATCGCCTAAACACTCTTGAATACGATCCACGATCTCACCTTCGAGATTACTCTGAAAAAACTCTATCTCTACATTGTTACTGTCAGCATACTCTTTCATCTGCGCATGGATCTGCTCTAGTTTCATCGGTCCGTAAATGTTCTGTTCACGAACACCGAGCATGTTTAAGTTTGGTCCTTGGATCACTACAACTTTCATTATTAACCTTATCTCTTATTTTAAGGTACTATTATATCTTTATAAAGCATAATTTTTATTTAGGTCGTTTAAGCCTGTCTGATATCTCCTCGATAACGAGTAAAAGTGCTTTTTTCAGTCGTCCTGCGAAAGATTTACAGAAGCATGATCTTCTCCTTTTCATCTCGCCTTCGCTGTGCTGAGGATTTCACTGAAAAAGACAAAACCCATACTGCTGAGAACATATCAGACAGACAAACGCAATATTCAAAAGGTATATACAACTTGAAAATACTTAACGTTTCATACATCCTTCATAACAATGAGATCATCGAGGGAAAATCCCTCGCCTTCGATAAGACAATCACAAAGATCGCACCTTTGGATGAACTTCTGGAGATCTATCCCGATGCCGAAGTCATCGATACGCCGCCCTACTCGTTGATCATGCCCGGTCTGATAAACGCGCATGTCCATCTGGAATTCTCTGCTAACAAGACACGGCTGAAATACGGGAAGTTTCTACCGTGGCTGCACTCTGTTATCGAAAACAGAGACGAACTTATCAACAACTGCGATGTAGCCTGCATGAAAAGAGCGACGGATACGATGCTCCGCGCCGGTATCACGACCTTCGGTGCCATCTCTTCACACGGCATGGACCTTGAAGCGGCAGAACAGGCAAAACAAAATGTCGTCTTCTTCAACGAGGTCATCGGCTCGCAAGCAACGATGGCCGATGCTCTTTTTGGCGACTTCAAGGCACGTCTTGAAGCGTCTGAGATGATCAGAAGAGAGGGTTTCTATCCTGCTATAGCCGTTCATTCCCCCTACTCCGTCCATCCGGCCTTGATCAAAAAAGCGATCGAACTTGCACGTTTACGGGGCTATCCTCTGAGTGCACATTATATGGAAAGCCCTGCAGAACGGGCATGGCTGGACGATAATGAAGGTGACTTTAAACCCTTTTTCAAAGACCTCCTGCAGCAAGAGTATGCCGTCAACACCTCCAAAGAATTTTTAGAACTTTTCAAAGAGACACCGGCACTTTTCACCCATGTCGTACATGCCAGCGAGCAAGAGTACAAGACCTTGAAGAAAGATGGACACACCATCATCCATTGTCCTATCTCCAACCGTCTTTTAGGCAATGGGGCTCTTGATCTCGATGCGATCGAGTCCCATCAGGTCAAGTGGATCTGTGGTACAGACGGG